>CAXMNG010000252.1:0-4013 GCA_964194585.1 Salibacteraceae bacterium
CTGCTCATGGTGTTTGGCAGGCAGGCCCTCGATTATGCGCAAGCGACCGCCGAGCAGCTGTACCATCCTTCCGGCTACGTCGAGGCCGTGCTGGCCAATGAATCCGTGAGCACGCCTGTCTCGATGAAGGAGTAGAGACGATGACACTCAGGCGACACTGGTTACCGCATCCCGTGACAAGCGCGATCCTGTTCGTTGTGTGGCTGCTGCTCAATCACACGCTTTCGGCGGGTCACATCGTACTCGCTGCTACTCTGGGAGTGCTCATTCCGTTGTTCACCCGGCGATTTTTTCCGGAACCGGTAACCATCGGGCGGATCGGTACGATTCTACGATTTATGGTTATCGTGCTGTTGGATATCGTGGTCGCGAGTTTCACTGTGGCGCGCCTGACCCTCGGTCCAACGTCGAAGCTCAGGCCCCGTTTCATTCGCATTCCGGTGGCGCTCGGCGACGACTTCGCGCTCACGGCATTGGCGAGCACCATTTCATTGACCCCGGGTACCGTATCCGCGGAGCTTGCCCCCGATCGCGAGTACATACTCATCCATGCCCTGGACGTGGATGATGAAGCCGTGCTGGTGCGAACGATCAAAGAGAGATACGAAGCGCCGATTAAGGAGATCTTCCAATGCTGATGATTTTGCTCGGGTTTGCCGCCACCATGTTGGTTGTCGCCATGGGCTGCAATCTGTGGCGCCTGTTACGCGGGCCGGATGCGACGGACCGGGTTCTGGCACTCGATACGCTGTACATCAACGCCGTCGCGCTGCTGGTTCTGACCAGTATCTCCTATGGTAAGGAGATTTACTACGAAGCCGCGATCCTCATTGCTCTGCTCGGCTTCGTAGGCACCGTTTCCCTCACCAAGTTTCTGTTACGCGGTGACATCATCGAGTAGCGGAGGGCAGCATGATTCTGGAACTCATCAGTGTACTACTGATTCTATTCGGAGCCGGCTTCGCGCTCATCGGCTCCATCGGGTTGGTGCGCTTTCCCGACGTTTTCACGCGCCTGCATGGTCCCACCAAAGCCACCACCCTCGGGGTTGGTGGCGTGCTCCTCGGCACTATTCTGTATCTCGTTCTGCAGGGTGAGGCGGGCGTCGTTCGCGAGCTGCTGATCACCGTTTTCCTGTTTCTGACCGCCCCCGTCAGCGCCCACCTGATCGCCAAGGCGGCCCTGCACCGGCGATGCCGGTCCGTCTGCGAAATCCCCGGGGACGAGCCGAGATAGGGGGTACATCCGGCTCAACGCGTCAACCAGTAAGTCGCTCCCGGCAGGTCCATGACACCGAGAGTCAGAAACCACTCTTCGCCGAAGTCCGTGATGTCCCGTGTGCCCAGACCGACCCGCAGCCGGTCTTTCAGGAGGCTTACGTGGATATCGCCACCGGCGGTGTCCCGGCTTCCGATATCCGGGGTACGCCACTTGTGGTACCAGGTCGGTGTAATTCCGAAGCTGGAGATCATGGCGGAACCCGTACGCCGTATATAGCCCAACCCGAGTCCGAAGTAATTCTCCCGATTCTCGCTGGCGCTGGAGTTAAATAACCCGCCAGCGAATCCGAGGCTGGCGCGCAGATTCAGCAGGTTATTCTCTGACAGGGCCATGGTTGGTTGCCAGCTCACGAGGATGTCACCTTCGACAAAATCCCAGTCAATCCCGTAGGGCATGACGTAACGCCAGATCCAGTCCTCCGGCGCGGTGGAGGGTGAGAAAGTGAATGACGGGTACTTGTAAGTAGCGCTTTGCATGAGATGGGCGGTAGTCCCCATGAGCACCATATACGATGACTCGCGCTTGTCCGGATCCGGCTCCCGGGCAGCGTAGAGGTCGGCCGCTTGCCGTTCGAGATAAACCAGCCGGGCCGTCAGGCGTCGTGTCAACTCGGTGGGCCATTTCTCCGGGTCATCGATAATCTTCGCCAGCAGGGGCTTCGCGCCGTCGGCGGTCAGCGTCGGGACGAACCCCTCTGTCTTCAAATGCCCGAAAAAAGTATCCTCGGTGAAGAAAACGTTCTCCTCGTCGTCCTCGAGTCGCTCACCCGCCCCGAGTGTCTTTGCCAGAGCGTCATGGATGATCTGCATGTCGGCGTCCGCTGGAGGTGGCGGCGAGTAAGAAAAACCGAACAAGGCGTCCTTTGCAAATTCCCTCTCGGCGAGCCGTGCAAACACATAGCGGCCCGGGGCATCGCTGCTGACGTCCAGGGTGTTGTAGAGCCGCTCGCCGAGCGAGTCGAGACACTGGCCGAATTCGTCCGGCTGTTGCCTCGGCGGATACTGAAGGCCACAGAAATGGCGCGCGATGATGGCGACCGCATCATAAACACCTACATAGTAGTCGTACTCGCGAAATTTGAAGTCGAGGAACGACCCGAAATCACTGAGCAGAGTCCCGGTAATCGGCGCGCCTCGACTCGAGACTCGCAACGCACGATCATCGTGCATCGATTGGCGCGAGCGGCTGATACTCACATACAGCCTTTTCTCGTTGATCTGTGCCCGATCGATAATCTTTGTCAGTGCTTCGCCAAGGCGGTCGCGATAGCGTGTGACGTCGATTCTGCATTGGGTGTGTGGGCCGGACTCGGAGTTTTCCGTCGACCGCGTGCAGTTGTCGGCAACCCCTGCCGCGACGAGGCGTTCGGGCGAGTAAGGTGGCGTAATAACGGGTCTCAACCGGCCATAGGCAATTTCCAGCAAGCGCCCTGCCCTGCGCGTCGCTTCGGCGCAGTGTACGGGAGATTCGAAAAACGGGAGCTCCGACCCGCAATCGAAATCCGGATGCTGCTCAGCGAGAATATCACCTAGTTCATAGCTCAATTGGGACAGATTGAGCTGCCAATTCTCACTGGTAGTTTCGCGAAACAGCTCATATTTTCTGGCCGTACCCATGGCACCAAGCAGTAATGTGCTTTCGGAAAAAAAACTGAACTCCATGATCCGACAGGCTTCAGGCGGATTCTCCGAGGCACAGGCAGAATTGTCCGGACGATCGGGCGCGTCGTATCGAATCCGATCCGGGTCGAGGTAAAAATAAGTGACCGGAAGCGGGTTCTCGGACGCACGGATGTTCTGCTCGGCGAGCTTGCGCGCCAGGCCGATAGGTAGATTGTCGAACAATCCACCGTCGGCGAACTCTGCCTCGTCGAGCTCGTATCCCGGCGGGCATACCAGGTCAGTATCGGAGTGTTCGGCCTCGGACGACTGTGAATCCGGCTCGGGGCTGATCCGTCGCGTCACGAGGCGACAATATTCGAAACGTCTGCGGCCGAATGCCGTAGGAAACGCGCTGGTTGCTGCGGCAGCTTCTATGATGCGCTCATCCGATATGGAGAAAGGCGGCGCACTGCGCGGGCGCGGCATCAGGATCATGGCCGGGTCCGAGCCCGCAGGGTAGTCGGCCGGATCGAAAAAGTACGCGACGCTGCCGTCTTCCACCACCCGTAGCTCGAAGGGGATGAAAAACCGCTGATTCTGTACCTCGAGCTCACCGACCATGAGCTCCTGAGGATGGACACGCGTAACCGTAACGCCCATTGGAACTCTGCAACCCACCCTGTAGGCGGGCTGCTCCCATTGCTTACGGAGATCATCGGCGGCAGCGAAGTAGTCTTTGCGTGAGAACACCGCGTCGTCCGGAAGATAGGATGCGGAGTCGGCTTTCGGGGGCAGCAGGGTATTGATATCGAGCCTCAACCAGATGTTCCGGAATACGTTGTCGTCGATTGAATTGGCAATGCCGCCATCGGATTCGGGACGGGCGCACCAAGCCAAGCCGCTGAGTATCGTATTGACTCCGCCCGCCGAGGCTCCCGCTACACTCACCACCTCCATCGGACGGACCGCGCCGCCACTCAGGGTGCTCAGCTTTTCCATCCCTCGCACCAGCTTGAGGGCGGCCCAGTTCAGTCCCGCCTCATACGCCCCCTTGCTCGCTCCACCACTGATCGCAATCGAGAGCCGCTGATTCTTGTTATCCAGCTCGGCGAACGCGTTTCCGTTAAGGAG
>CAXMNG010000253.1:0-3409 GCA_964194585.1 Salibacteraceae bacterium
GAGCGAGTATCGACGAACGCCGACGCCGCAACGGCGAGGGCACGAAGTGACGGCCCGATTGGCTGGTGGCTGCTCGTGTGCTGCGCGCTGGTTTTCGCGATGGTTGTGCTCGGCGGTGTGACCCGTCTCACCGGATCGGGACTTTCCATGGTGAACTGGAAGCCCGTCTCCGGCGTATTACCGCCGCTCGGTCAGGCGGCGTGGGATCGCGAGTTCGAGCACTACCGGGATTCGCCGGAGTACGTCTACGTGAACAAGGGGATGTCGCTTGACGACTTCAAGGAAATATTCTGGTTCGAATACGCGCATCGTCTGCTGGGACGTCTGATCGGCGCCGTTTTCCTGATTCCGTTCTTATATTTTCTGATTCGACGACGGTTACAACCCTCGCTGGCGCCGCTGCTCGTAACGATGTTCGTGCTGGGAGGGCTGCAGGGCTTGCTCGGCTGGTATATGGTGAAGAGCGGACTCGTCGATGACGCCCGCGTGAGTCAATACCGCCTGGCGGCACACCTGGGGCTCGCGATACTCATCTACGTATTCATGTTGTGGACCGCCTTGGGCGTCCTGCGCCGCGGGGTAATCACGGAACCACGAGGCCGCAGCAGGTTGGCGCCGCTCACGATGATACTGGTGGCCGCCGTATTCATAACCATGATGTCCGGTGCGTTCGTGGCCGGGCTCAAGGCGGGATTCAGCTACAACACCTTTCCGTTAATGGCGGGGAAGCTGGTGCCCGACGGCATGTGGTCCGTGACGCCCGCCTATCTGAACCTTTTCGAGAACGTGACCACCGTGCAATTCAACCATCGTGTACTCGCCATTGCCACCTTCCTTGCGATCATTGCTCTGTGGACCGGTGCACAACGCATGAATCTGTCTCGACCCCAGCGCCTGTGGTTTCACGCCTCGGCGCTCGCGGCCGTGGTTCAGGTGGCGCTCGGAATTTCAACCCTGGTGATGCGCGTACCCGTCCCGCTTGCGGCTCTTCATCAGGCGGGCGCCATGGTGCTGCTGACGGTGCTGCTGTGCCTCGCCTACGAGGCCCGCTACCGACGCTGAGGCATGCATTTTCAGACTGCCGTTCGTTTTGCATGCAGCGATCGTGACGATTCACCCATCGAATCGGTCATGAGTTCCCCCGTACTCAGCGTTTCCGCAAACGGTTATTTTTATCACGCCATCGAGCGGCTCAGTCACGACGACGAGGTGCGTCCCCCTTTCCCCCTGGACAAACCGCTGACGATACGGTATCAAGGCTCCCGACCTCTGATCTGTTCACCGCCTGATTCCGTCTCATGCCTTACACGAACCTCGCATCCAGCGCCTTGTCCGTGTGGAGGGCGATCGAATCTTACGGTGCCGATCCGGCCGTGTTGTTCAAACGCGCTGGTCTGGACCCGCAGAAGCTATACGATAGTAACGCGCGATACCTGGATTCCCATCTGTACAAGCTTTGGCAGTTGGCCGTCGAAGCGACGGGTGATCCGTATATCGGCCTCAAGGTTGCCTCCTTCTGGCATCCGAGTGCGGCCCATGCACTGGGTTATGCCTGGCTCGCCAGTGCAACGCTCCTGGATGCGCTCGAGCGGACCGTGCGCTATTACCGCTTAATGACCGACAAGGAAGAATTAGTACTGAATGAATCGGACGAGGAGTTCCGTCTCATAATCGAGAACCCGGTGGAAGATTATCCCACCGCCCCCGAGGATCTGGACGCATCTTTTGCGGCGCTCGTATATCTGTGCCGCATGTGTTACGGAGAATCCTTCAATCCCCTGCGCATCACCCTGCGCCGGCAGGAACTGCCGGACCCTGCTCCCTTTGAGGAGTTCTTCCGCGCGCCGATTCAATACTCGGGGAACGAAGACTCCGTGTGCTTCGACAAGGTGGATGCGCAGACGCCCCTGCCAACGGCCAACGCCGAGGTTGCCCGTGCCAACGAAAAAATCGTTCAAGAGTATCTGGCGCGATTCGATCGCAGCAGTGCTGCGATGCAAGTGCGGGCACGGCTCACGGAGCAGCTGTCATCTGGCCACGCCACGCAGAACTCCGTAGCCGACGCGCTGCACATGAGTCTTCGTACTCTCCAGCGTCGTCTGAACGACGAGGGAACGTCCTATAAGGGTCTTCTGGATGAAACTCGTCGCGAGCTCGCGGCCCACTACATGGCCGAAACCCATCGGTCTATCAACGAGATCACATACTTGTTGGGCTTCTCCGAGCCTTCCAACTTCTCACGCGCATTCAGACGTTGGACGGGAAAGTCGCCGAGCGCCTACCGCGCGCAGTCGCCGGGATTCTCGGGTTAACCCTGACGATACTGCTCACGCCGCTCGCGTTTGAGGGTTCTGCCGGCGACCGACGTCGTCGTCGCAGTGATCTGGCGCCGTAAACGCTACCGGTTTACCGTTAACTCGCCCTGCGCCATCAGCTTGTCGGCCAGTGCGTGCTCGCGGCGCTCGTGATCGTGCAGGTGGGCAAGTACCTCGGCCATTTCGGCGAGCAGCGCTGGCTCATCGTGCCGGTCGGCGGTGCGCGTATGCTCGAGCAGGCCGCGTACTGCGGAAAGAATGACGCAGTGATCTCGCACGAGGACCTTCAGCTCGTCGTGATAGCGGGATCCGTAGGCGCCCATGCATTCATACATCCCGCCCGGAAACTGCTCGTGGGAGAAGTGCTTGATGAGCGACGTATGCAACTCTTCGAGGACCGGAGCCAGGCCGATGATGCTGCGAAACCCACGGACCCGCTCGACCAGCACCATGAGCTCACGATGCTCAGCTGCGAGCTCGTTGTA
Organism: Salibacteraceae bacterium; assembly: GCA_964194585.1. Lineage (GTDB taxonomy): Bacteria > Pseudomonadota > Gammaproteobacteria > HK1 > HK1 > JAABYT01. The sequence continues at coordinate 2,801 of CAXMNG010000253.1, forward strand.
TACTTGCTCGAACGACGTGTTCAATTTTCTGGCACCCTCATGCTTTGACTTCGAGAATCAGCTGCCATGAGTGTACAAACTATTCTGAAGGACGCCATGCACGATGAAGTATTCACCATAACCCCGGAGTCGACGTTGAGCGATGCCGCTAACCTCATGTTATCCAACAAAGTCAGTTGCTTACCCGTGGTCGATGGCGAGCGACTGGTGGGTATGATAGGCGAAGCCGATTTCGTGAAACAATTTGCCAGCAATTTCCCATGAGTTAGCTCTCCCCGCCGATACCACTTAATATTGGGTTCCTGGTGCATTGGCCACCTGACACGGGTCAAGAGATCCACAGCTGGAAATTCAGACTTGTCGAGCACCCCATGGATGGTGTAAATGCATCAGGGGAAAGCCCCGGGAGGATCCGCCGTGTCTGATTCCTACAACGAACTCAGCGAGTCACAGTTGGCTTTGCTGGAAAACCAGCTCAGGGAACAGCAGGCGGAGCTGCGCGCGGAAGTACAAGGAGAACGCGCAGAATCGGACAGTGAGCGTGACCGGCGTAGCGCGCGCGAGGTGCAGGACCGTGGAGACGAGGCGAATACCGACCAGTGGCGCGAG
>CAXMNG010000254.1:0-6544 GCA_964194585.1 Salibacteraceae bacterium
GTTTCAATTCGTGGATGAGCTGAACGACGCCGAGCAGCTTCTCGCTCTGTGCCACAATCGCGTGCAGGCGGTGGTCTCGGTCGTATCCCATCCCGACGAAAGAACTGCCAAGGCCCTCGAGCTGTGTGACGCAAAAATTATCACGGTCTCGGGCGCCGAAATCGACAAGCTCGTAGCCAACAACCGCTTTCTCGCAGCGTCGGAAGTGCCGATGGGTATGTACGGGGAATCCGACGGTTTGATACCGACCTTCGGTGTCATGGTGACTGCCGTGACCTCGTCGGATCTCGACGACGAATCGGCCTACCAGGTGGTCAAATCCGTGTTCGACAATCTGGCATACATGAAACGACTGCACCGGGCGCTGGGAAATCTTCTACCCGGCCGGATGATCACGGCAGGTTTGTCCGCTCCGTTGCATCCGGGCGCGGCCCGCTACTATCGTGAAAAAGAGATGATGTAAACACGGGAGTAACGCCCCTGTTGGTGGCGAAGGAGCGGTCGCGGCCGTTCCGCGACAATTTTCTGGGAGGAAACGATGGGCGAGGAGAAAAACGGCGTTTCACCGGTCGCCGATCAAAGCAAACTGCAGGACATGATCGCCGAGTCCGATACCGGCGCGCGATCGCCCACGGGGATTCCGGCGAAAGTTTTGTGGTTCGTTCCGCTGGCGTGGGCGCTGTTCCAGCTCTGGTACGCATCGCCCATGCCCTACATCGTCGGGGTGGCCGTGCTCAACTCGACGGAAGTGCGCTCCATTCACCTGGCGTTCGCCATTTTTCTCGCCTACCTGGCCTACCCCGCGTTCAAACGCTCGCCACGCAAGTATATCCCGATTCTGGACTGGGTGCTGGCCTCGGTGGCGGCATTTTGTGCCGCCTACATATTTCTTTTTTATCGCGAATTATCCGACCGGCCCGGGCTGCCGACGACCACGGATCTGGTGGTTTCTGTCATCGGCATCGTTTTGATTCTGGAAGCAACCCGTCGCGCTCTGGGGCCGCCGCTCGCCATCGTCTGCATCGTGTTTATGGCCTACACCTTCGGCGGCCACCTGATGCCCGAGGTGATCGCCCACCAGGGGGCGAGTCTCAACAAGGGTATGTCGCATTACTATCTGGGCACCGAAGGCGTATTCGGCGTCGCGCTGGGCGTGTCGGCGAGCATGGTGTTTCTGTTCGTATTGTTCGGATCCCTGTTGGAGAAGGCGGGGGCCGGTAATTACTTCATCCGCGTAGCTTTTGCCCTCATGGGGCATCTGAAGGGTGGGCCGGCGAAGGCTGCCGTCGTGTCCTCGGGCATGACCGGGTTGATTTCCGGATCGGCCATCGCCAACGTGGTCACCACCGGCACCTTCACGATTCCCCTGATGCGCAAAGTGGGTTTCTCCGCGGAGAAAGCCGGGGCGGTGGAAGTGGCGTCATCCACCAACGGCCAGCTCACGCCTCCCATCATGGGAGCAGTGGCGTTTCTGATGGTGGAGTACGTGGGGATCTCGTACCTGGAGGTGATCAAGCACGCCGCGCTCCCGGCACTCATCTCCTATATCGCACTGGTTTACATCGTCCACCTGGAGGCCGTGAAGGCCGGCATGAAGGGGCTTCCGAAGCGAAAAAGCACGGCCACCGCGGCGCAGAAGCTGACGAGCTTTCTCGCGACCTTTCTCGGTCTGATCGTTCTCACCGCCGTCGTCTACTACGGCCTGGGGTGGATGAAAGGCGTATTCGGGGACGCATCGCCTTTCATCGCCGCGCTGCTGACCGTCATCGCCTATGTGGGGCTAGTGAAGTATGCCCTGGGGTTCCCGGAATTGGAGCATGACATCGACATTTCGGTGCTCCCCGAGACTGGTCCCACGGTGAAGGCCGGGCTCTACTACCTGCTTCCCGTAGTGGTTCTGATCTGGTGCCTGATAGTGGAGCGGCTGTCTCCGGGTCTGTCGGCACTTTACGCGAGCCTGTTCATGCTCTTCGTCCTGCTGACCCAGAAAGCGCTCAAGGCGTATCTCCGCAAGACCGGCGAGGACGTCGGCAAGCTGCTGCGTGAAGGGTTGATGGACATGCTTGACGGCATGATCGCCGGTTCCCGGAACATGATCGGCATCGGCGTCGCCACGGCGGCGGCCGGCATCGTCGTCGGTACCATTACACTCACCGGAGTCGGCCTCGTGATGGCCGAGTTCGTGGAGTTCATCTCCGGTGGCCAGGTTCTGGTGATGCTTTTTTTCACGGCCATCCTGAGCCTCATTCTCGGAATGGGTCTGCCGACCACCGCCAACTACATCGTCGTCTCGTCACTGATGGCGCCGGTGATCGTCACGGTGGGAGCCCAGAGCGGGCTCATCGTGCCGCTGATAGCGGTGCACATGTTCGTATTCTATTTCGGCATCCTCGCCGACGACACCCCGCCGGTGGCCATGGCGGCGTTCGCGGCGGCAGCCATTTCCGGCGGCGATCCCATTCGTACCGGTATCCAGGGATTCACCTACGACATCCGCACGGCCATTCTGCCGTTCATGTTCATTTTCAATACCGAGCTTCTTTTGATCGGTGTAGACACCTGGTACGTGCTGTTATCGACCATCATCACCGCTCTCACCGCCATGCTGTTGTTTGCGGCGGGTACCCAGGGCTATTTTATTTCCAGGAGCAGGCTCTGGGAATCTCTGGCGTTGATACTCATCGCCTTTACGCTGTTCCGGCCCGGGTTCTGGATGGACATGATCTATCCGCCGTTGAAGTCGGTGCCGGCCACGGATATCTACAAGATCGCGGAGGGAATGCCCGAAGACGCCCAGATTCGCATTCGCGTGGTGGGCGAAGATCTGGAAGAGCGCAAGATCGACAAAGTCGTCATGCTGCCGCTGGGGTCCAAGGGCGATGGCAAGGAACGCTTGATGAACGCCGGCCTGGAGCTGCGATTCGAGGACGGCAAGGCCTTCGTCGACAACATCGTGTTCGGCAGCACCGCCGAGCGCCAGAAGATCGATTTCGACTACGAGATACCGAGCGTCCAGGCAAAATCCGACCGGCCACCGCGACAGCTGTTCTACATTCCGGCGCTGGCCCTGCTTGGATTTATCATCATGTTGCAGCGCCGGCGCCAAGCGGTGCTGGAAGCCGCAACCGCCTAGAGGAATAGCGCACCATGTTCAAAGACGTACTATGTGCGGTCGATCTCGGGGATGAGCACTCGTGGAAGAAGGCTCTGCCGAAAGCCATCGAGCTGCGCGGCGAGAGCGGCAATCTGCATCTGCTCACGGTGGTGCCCGAATTCGGGTTGAGTATGATCAGCCAGTACTTTCCGGACGATTTCGAGGACAAGACGCTGGCGGCGACCAAGGATGCGCTGCGGGCTTTTATCGACAAGAACGTTCCCAAGGACGTTCCGAGCCGCGCCATCGTCGCTCAGGGAAGAGCCTATGAGCAAATCCTGCGCATCGCCAAGGAAGTCGGCTGCGACGCCATCGTCATGGCCGCCGGACACCCGGATCTCGCCCAGTATCTGCTCGGGCCGAATGCCGCCCGTGTGGTGCGCCACGCCACCTGTTCGGTGCTCGTGGTCCGCTAGCCGTATATCGATCCGAGATGGTTGGTTCTCCTCTGGATGCCCTCGACACGTTTCCAAGGGTGAAGCTGGGGCATTCCCCGACACCGCTCGACCGGGCGCCTGCTCTCGGCAAGGAGCTCGGTGTCGATCTCTTCATCAAGCGTGACGATTGCACAGGGCTTGCTTTCGGCGGCAACAAGGTGCGTCTGCTGGAGTTCTACCTCGGTGCCGCCCGCGCCGAGAATGCCGATACGATCCTGATTACCGGCGCCGTGCAGTCGAACTTCGCCCGGCTCGCGGCCGCCGCCGCACGAGCCCAGGGGATGGACATCCATATCCAGCTGGAAGAACGCGTGCCCGACGTGGACGACATCTATCGGCTCTCCGGCAACGTGCTACTGCACAAATTGCTGGGTGCGAAGCTTTCGTCCTATCCAGTGGGGGAGGACGAGTCTGGGGCCGATGCCTCCCTGGAAGCCCTCGCCAGCGATCTCGTCACGCGGGGCCGGCGTCCGTACGTCATCCACCTGGGGGTTGACCACCCACCTATCGGCGCCCTGGGTTATGTGGTGGCGGCCCGGGAGCTGACGATTCAGATGGCGGAGCGTGATCTCGCATTCGATCATGTGGTGGTGGCCTCCGGTAGCGCGCTGACCCACAGTGGATTGCTGGTGGGGCTGCGTGCGCTCGGCAACGACGTTCCCGTCACTGGGATTTGCGTGCGGCGCGGCGCAGATCAGCAGCATGCACGCGCCTTGAAACGCTGCCGCGAGGTCGCGGCGCTCATCGGCAGAGACGACTGCGTCCAGGAGAGCGACGTGGAAGTGACCGATGCCGTTCTGGCGCCCGGCTACGGACAGATGAATGCCGCCACTATTTCCGCCATTGCCATGGCGGCCCGTCTGGAGGCGCTGATGCTGGACCCGGTGTACACCGGGAAGGTCATGGCGGGGTTGGTGGCGCTGGCTCGGGACGGCGCCTTCCAGCCCGGCGCCCGCGTGCTGTTCATGCACACTGGCGGCCTCCCTGCGATCTTCGGCTACGAGCGCACCCTCTCGAAGCACCTCCAGGAGCTGGACGGCACCACAGCCGGTTGAGAACCGTAGGTTGGGCTGAGCGAAGCGAAGACCAACCTACGAGGTCGCCCGCCAGCATTGTCCGCCACGCATGTCCCATGGTATGAAGTAGTGCATCTCCAATCCTGGTGGGCGGAGGAATTCGATCATGGCACAGGCCTTTCCCGAGCGCGCCAGCGCAGTGGTCATCGGCGGCGGCGTCACCGGCGCCAGCGTCGCCTATCATCTGGCGAAGCTCGGTTGGACCGATGTGGTGTTGCTGGAACGCAAGCAGTTTGCCTGTGGCACGAGTTGGCATGCCGCGGGGCTGGTCGGGACCATGCGCGCCAGCGAGAGCCACGCCAAGCTGTGCGAATACTCCATGCGGCTCATCGACGAGCTGGAGGAGGAGACGCAGCAGTCCACGGGCTTCCGGCAGGTGGGCAGTCTCAGCATCGCCCATAGTGAGGCGCGTTTCGAGGAGCTCAAGCGCGTCGCGGCCATGAACAATGCCTTCGGTGTCACCCGGGTCGACATCGTCACCGTCGACGAGATTCGATCCATCTATCCGCTGCTCGAGACCCAGGGCCTGCTCGGCGGTAGCTGGGTCGCCCAGGACGGGCATGCGAGTCCGGTGGACGTAGTGGCGGCATTCATCAAGGGTGCCCGGCAGCGCGGGGTCCGTTGCCTGGAAGGCGTGAAGGTGCTCGGTATTCATCGCGGGAATGGCTGCGTAAGCGGCGTTGCCACGGACCAAGGTGACATTCAGGCAGAGTTCGTCGTGAATGCCGCCGGCCTCTGGTCCCGGGACCTGGGCCGTCTGGCGGGCGTCAACGTGCCGCTGCACGCCTGCGAGCACTACTACGCGCATACGGAAAAACTCGACGATCTGCCCGCCGATCTGCCGGTGATGCGTGATCACGACAAGTGTGCGTACTACCGCGAAGATGCCGGGAGTCTCCTGGTAGGTGCCTTCGAGGCGAACGCACGGCCGCTGCCCATGGACGAGATCCCCGAGGATTTCTGCTTCGACGAGCTCCCGGGTCACATGGAAGAGCAGCTCATGCCAGTGCTGGAAGAGGCCATGATCCGCGTTCCGATGCTCCAGAGCGTCGGTTGGCGAAGCTTCTTCTGTGGCCCCGAGAGCTTCACGCCCGATGATCAATTTCATCTCGGCGAGGCACCGGAGCTCAAGAATTTCTACGTCGCCTGTGGGTTGAACTCGGTGGGCATCCAGACTTCCGGCGGTATCGGTAAGGCTTGCGCGGAATGGATGCACGCCGGTCACCCACCGCTGGATCTGTGGAGTAACGATATCCGGCGGGCCTATTCTTTCCAAGGCACGCAGCGCTATCTGGCGGAGCGTGTGTCAGAGACCCTCGGCCTGTTGTACGCCAACCATTACCCGTATCGCCAGTACGAAACGGCGCGTAACGTCCGTCATTCGCCGATTCACGAGCGGCTGGTGCAACAGAATGCCTGCTTCGGAGAGGCCGCCGGCTGGGAGCGCCCCAACTGGTTCGCGCCCGAAGGCGTCGAGCCACGCTACGAATATAGTTTTGGCCGGCAGAACTGGTTCGAATACTCGGCAGCCGAGCACCGTGCCGCCCGTGAAGGTGTGGTGGTGTTCGATCAGTCGAGCTTCTCCAAGTACCTGATTCAAGGTAACGACGCCTGCAAGGTACTCCAGCGTATCTGCACAGCCGACGTGGACGTGGTACCCGGTCGTATCGTCTACACACACTGGCTCAACGAGCGAGGCGGTATCGAGGCGGACCTGACCGTTACGCGGCTGGCCGAGAATCAGTACATGATCGTGAGTGGCGCGGCGGTGACGAATCGTGATCTCGACTGGTTGTCACGAAACATTCCCGATGACGCGCATTGCTTCTGCACCGATGTTACCGCGGCGTGGGCCGTGCTGGGCGTCATGGGCCCCC
>CAXMNG010000255.1:0-1811 GCA_964194585.1 Salibacteraceae bacterium
GTCGCCAAGGAGATTTCCAACATCGCCACGTTCCTTTCCGTACTTGGCGATCTGCCCGTAGCGGATCTGGTTCATGGCCGAGTTGTTGCCGATGACTGCGATGTAAGGAGCGCCGAAACGGTTGGCGGTTTCCATGTCGAAGGCCGTCATGCTGAAGGCGCCGTCGCCGTAGTAGCACAATACTTCGCGCTGCGGGTGTGCGAGCTTGGCTGCCAGGGCGAAGCCCGTGCCCACCCCCAGGGATCCGAGTGCGCCAGGGTCCATCCAGTGGCCGGGCGTGCGTGGCTGCACGGCTTGCGCGCTGATGGTGACGACGTCGCCGCCATCGCCGATGTAAACCGTGTTCTCGGTGAGAAACTCGTTGATCTCCCACGCCACGCGGTAGGGATGAATGGGATTGCTGTCGGAATGAAACAGCGGCATGAGCTTCTCGGTCTTCTCGGCCTCCAGCCCGCGCAACTCCACGAGCCACGGCTCACGGGCCTTGGCGCGATTGTCGCTGCGGCCGCTGGCCGCGTCGCCGACCGCTTTCAGGATCGCTCCCGGGTCGCCCACCAGGCCCATGGACAGGTCACGGTTCTTGCCTACCGTACGATAGTCCATGTCGATCTGCACGACCGTGGCGTCACGGCGCAGGCGCTTTCCGTAGCCCATGCGGAAATCGAAGGGCGTGCCGACGATGACGATGACGTCCGCCTTGTTGAAGGCGTCGCGGCGGGTGCGGTGGAAGTGATGGGGATCACCCGGCGGCAGAATGCCGCGGCCGGCGCCGTTGAAGTAGGCCGGCACGTTGAGTGTTCGCACCATGTCGATGGCTTCCTGGTGCCCGCGGCAGGTCCACACCTGACTGCCGAGCAGAATCGCCGGTCTTTCGGAATTCACCAGAATGTCCGCGAGCTTTTCGATGTCGGCCGGGTCGCCGATGGAGCGGGTTGACGCCCGGTACCTGCCCGGCTCGGGGATCACTGCCTTTTCCAGGGGCACCTCGCGGTCCAGCACGTCGCGGGGGATCTCCAGGTAGCTGGGGCCGGGGGCGCCGTTGAAGCACTCCCGGATCGCCATGGAGACCATGTCCGCCACCCGCTCGGTGGAGCTCACGCTGGAGGAGAACTTGGTGATCGGCGCCAGAATGTCCACGTGGGGCAGATCCTGGAGGGATCCCATCTTGTGCTGGGTCAGGGCGCCCTGACCGCCGATGTGCAGCACCGGGCTCTCCGAGCGGAATGCCGTGGCAATGCCGGTAATCGCATTGGTGCATCCGGGACCGGCGGTGGTCACCACGCAACCGAGTCCGCCGCGCTGGCGCGCGTAGCCATCGGCGGCGTGGGCGGCCACCTGCTCGTGGTGCACGTCGATGACGCGGATGCCTTCATCGACGCAACCGTCGTAAATGTCGATGATGTGACCGCCGCACAAGGTAAAGATGATGTCGACGCCTTCGTTCTTGAGCGCTCTGGCGACAAGATGCCCGCCGGAGACGATATCCGCGGATCGGCTCTTCTCGGCGAGAGTATCTGTGGCGGTGTGTGACTTTTGGTTCGTTTCCTTCGCTATGGTGGACATGGCTAGCTTTACTCCTGTTTTGTCGTCGTCATCGGACTCGGTGTTTCACCGACGGTCAGTCGAGCCAGCCGACGTTCTTTTCCACGTGGGCGGCCAGATCCAGCGTGTGCTGGCGCACGAGCCGCTCGGCGAGCTCCGTGTCCCGTGCTTCCAGGGCTTCGATGATATGCATGTGATCGATTATCGAGCGGTCTGCCCGATTGTCCTCGGAGATGGTGCGCATACGGATGGAGCGCATGTGCAGGAAG
>CAXMNG010000256.1:0-4205 GCA_964194585.1 Salibacteraceae bacterium
TTCCCGAGTTGTGATAACCGTTTGTCCGCCACTACCAGATATTGCAGGGCCACCTTGTCGGCGGCGATCTGTACCTCGCGCTTGCGCTTTTCGATCTCGTCGACGCCGCTCACCGGCAGCACCACCACCAGATGACACGCCAAGGTGCGCGCCAGCTTCGCCGCCACCGCTAGAGCGCGGCCGCTGGCTGGCGAGCCGTCGAACAACGTCCACAGGGGCTTTCTTCCAGCGCCCCGGCGCGCCTGCCCGTGCGCTGCGCTGGCGGCGATGGGCCTCACCGGCGCGATCGGCAGGTGCTCGCCGGGTAACGGGCGTCTCGCGCTGTGCACGAAGGTCACGTCCACGCTTGCCGACGCCGCCAGCGCCTCGGTGAGGTAGTGGCCCCGTACCACTCTCAGCGTCGAGCGAACCGAACTGACCCTGCCGATCCGCGCGAGCTCCCGGCGCAATTGCCGGGCCTCGCAATGCAGGGCGCGCAGCATTCGCCGGCTGTCCAGCTCGCGGGTAATGCCGGAGATCCGATCGATTTCACGAGTGACGGGAAGATCCGCGAGCCGCAGCAGGTTTGCATCCTCGACGAACACGACCTCCAGATCGGCGCCGACGCTGGTGGCGAGCGCCGTCGCCAGCTCCAGCGTCTCCCCGCATCGCCGGGCTGCGTTGATGGCTACTACGATAGGTGTAGTGGCGTCGGCCGGCGCGCGGTCAGTCACCGTCGCTTCCCGCCTTGTCGTGCTCATCGCCCTTGCCGCCGAACTCGCGACGAATCTCCGAAAGCTCGATCAGCCGCGCTTCGACCCGTGCATTGACGGAGTTCTTCTGAAACCCCCCTTTCCTGGTCGGGTCGCCCGCCGGTATCCCGGTGAGCAGCTGAATGGCCTCATCCACCGTTGTCACGGCATAAATCCGGAACCGCTTGCGCTTCACTGCCTGCACGACGTCGTGGCGTAGCATCAGGTGGTCGGTGTTCGACTGCGGGATGATGACGCCCTGGTCTCCGCTCAGGCCGAGTGACTGGCAGACATCGAAGAAACCCTCGATCTTCTCGTTGACCCCGCCGATGGCCTGCACTCGCCCGTGCTGGTTGATGGAGCCCGTGACTGCGAAGGATTGCCTTATGGGAGCGGCGGCGAGGGATGACAGCAGTGCGCAGAGTTCCGCCAGCGACGCGCTGTCGCCGTCGATGGTTCCGTAGGATTGCTCGAACACCACGCTCGCCGTGAGCGAAATGGGATGGTGCCGAGCGTAGCGCGACATGAGGAAGCTCGACAATATGAGAACGCCCTTGGAGTGGATCGGGCCGCCCATTTCGATTTCCCGTTCGATGTCCACGACTTCACCGTCACCGACCCGCGTGGTGGCAGTGATGCGGCCCGGTTGACCGAAGATCAAATCGCCGTGATCCAGCACCGACAGGCCGTTGATCTGACCCACCGATTCGCCCTCGGTGTCGATCATCATCGTTCCCCGCCGGATCTCTTCCTGGAGCCGCATCTGCACGCGACTGAGCCGGTAGCGCTGCTGCTCCAGAGCGTGCTGAATATCCTTGGCGCCGATCCGCTTTCGTTTTGCCTTCAGGGCCCAGTAGTCGGCTTCCTTCAGCAGGTCGACGAGATTGCGCCTGTGCACCGACAGCTTTTCCGCGTCCTCGCAGAGCCGCGAGGCGCGCTCGATGACGCGGCCGACGGCGTGTCGATCCAGAGGCTTGAGTCCCTCGCGCCGCGCCAGTGTGGCGATCAGCCGCGCGTAGTCGCGCTGGCTGTCCGGCGTTCGGTCCACCGTATCGTCGAAATCCGCCGCCACCTTGAACAGGTTGCTGAAGTCCGTATCGAGCTCGTGCAGGTAGTAATAGAGATAACGTTCGCCCACGAGAACGACCTTGACGTCCAGAGGTATGGGTTCGGGCTCCAGCGACGTGGTGCTTACCAGGCCGAGGGAACGCTCCGGCGACTCGATGCGAATTTCCCCCGACTGCAGGGCGCGTTTGAGGCTCTCGTAGGCAAAGGGCTGCATGAGGACTTTTTGTGCATCCAGCAGCAGGTAGCCGCCGTTCGCCCGGTGCAGGGCGCCGGACTTGATCAGTGTGAAGTCCGTCACGAGCGTACCTAACTGCGCCCGATGCTCGACGCAACCTGTGAGGTTGCCGTGGTTGGGCAGGCTTTCCAGGGTCACCGGCGCGCCGTGGCAGTCGCTGTTGTCCACCAGGAGATTGACGCCGTAGCGTTTCAGTGCCGGCGCCGGTTGCGCGAGAGCGGCGATGCCGTCGGCAGACGGGAGAAAGTCGTTGACGTGCTGGACGATGTCGGTCTCGACGGCGGCCAGATGTGCCTGAATGGCGTCGATGTCGGCATAGTCCTCGCGCAGGCTGTCGATGAGATGCCCGACCGCGAAGCGGGCTATTTCCCGGTGCAGTTCCTGCAGTTTCTCGCGAGTTTCCTTTTGCCAGCCCTGAAACTGGCGGAGCAGCTTCTGCAGGCTCTCCTGAAGCTCGGTGACGATTTTCTGAATGCGCGCCTGCTCGGCCTCGGGAAGGTGTTGAAACTGGGTTGGATCCAGGATCTGGTTGGCTTCGCCAATGGGAGCGAAGGTAAATCCCGCGGGTGTCTCGACCAGCGCGATGCCGCGTTTGACGCCTTTCTGGCGCAACCCTTCCAGGGCTTGCGTGCGACGTTCCCGAAACTCTTCCTCGATCTCCGCGAGGCGGGCGTGGGTGTCGTCGTTATCGAATGCCGCCGGAATCACGCTGCCCACCTCTTCCACCAGGGCTTGCATGTCCTTGCGAAACAGCACCCCTCTGCCGGCCGGTAGCTGGATGGCGATGGGTTGCTCGGGCCGCTCGAAATTGTGCAGGTAGCACCAGTCCGGGGGCACGTTCTGGTCGCCTGCCACCCGGCGCAGACACTCGAGGACGGCGGTGAACTTACCCACACCGGGATACCCGAGGGCGAAGACATTGAAGCCCTTCTGGCGGATGTCGAGCCCGAAGTGGAGCGCGTCCATGGCCCGAGTCTGGCCGTTGACGGCGCTGATATCGCCAAGCTCGTCGGTGCTCGCGAAGTCGAACTGGCGGACGTCACACGCCCGGTACAGGGCCTTCACAGGAAGCGGCTTCGGGGTTCTCATATGTTCACTCGGTCGCCATGCGCGTCATTGACCGAGATCACCCCAGTCGACCCGTTGGCCGATTATAGTTGCCTCGCATGGCGCCGGAAGGCCCGGATCTCGGACAGGGCGTTCATTCCCGCGGAGCGACCGGCGCGCAGCTCACGGGTCCGCTCGAGCTCTTGCGCCGGCGCCGGGGGGGGCGGAGCCGCCCCGGTTTTCCTGTGCGAAATGGGCCTGCGGGTCATGATCCCTGTTCCAGATGAGCTTCGCCGCCGGGTAAGCCAAGCCCGAACGGTCGACAAGGATTTTGGCTCCGCGCGAGGACCGGAGTAGAATTTCTGGAAATTGATTGACTCCGGTCGATGTCGGTTTTGCGCGGGATGCAATAGTCTACTTGCTCATCGGAGGGTTTGCCGAGGAAATCTGGTGCCCCGATGAATTACGTCGTCAGACGATCCGGGGTCAGTAGCAAGGGGGTGCGCATCCAGCGCGCATTACGGGAGGGATTCATGCCGCTCAGCCATGTGCTCAAATTGTTCGTCAACCCGGTGGACGGATGGATGGCCATCCACGAGCGGCGCTACTCCGTCGCCGCTGTCGTCCTCGGGCACACGCTCATTTTCGCATCGATTCCCGCCGTCGCGGGCTATTTCGGCACCACCCAGGTGGGCTGGCAGGTGGGGAGCGGTGAGGTCGTGCGCCTGACCAGCGCCAGCGCCGGTAAGATCGCGGTGCTCTACTATCTGACGATGCTCGCCGGCGTGGGAACCGTGGGCTGGGCGATCCACTGGATGGGCAAGACTTACGATGCCGACCAGCCCCTCGGCCAGTGCATCGCACTGGCATCCTTCACCGCCACGCCCTTGTTTTTGATCGGTTTCATGCAGGCCTATCCGGTGCTGTGGCTGAACCTTGTCGCGGGGCTCCCCGCACTGGCATTCACCACATACATTTTTTATACCGGCGTTCCCATCATGATGGAGGTCTCGCGGGATCGCGGATTCCTGTTTTCATCGGCGATGCTTGCCTTCGGTCTCGTGACCCTGGTCGCGATGCTCGCCGTCACGGCCCTGCTCTGGGGTACCGGGTTCGCACCGTCG
>CAXMNG010000257.1:0-1709 GCA_964194585.1 Salibacteraceae bacterium
GCACGGCGAAGACACTGGCGATACCCAAACAGAAAGCCGCGATGGCCACGAAGACCAGCTGCAGCTGCCGCCGGGTCAGCGAGCGATTCGGTCGAATGACGATTTGCCAGCGGCGCTTGGAGTCAACCGTGCTGGAGACCAGTACCAGGCTCGTTCGGGTCGTGGGCCCCCCCACCAAACGGGACCAGATGCTGCCGCAGGCGTTACCGTGACGCAACTTGCCCAACTGGCCGAAATCGTTCCATAAATGAAACGCTTAGAGACGCCGGGGAAATGCTTTTCCATGCGCGTGGGGGGTGGACGCGGGACTGGGATCCTGGCCTGGTTCAGAGGCGTCGCGACCTCTGCGCCATGGCTCCGGGAGACACATCGACACTGCGCGACGGTTGCCGCCATCCGTGACCGAATACGACCTCGAAGCTGGCAGGCAGATCTGCATCCCCACGGAAGGGCTCGTATGCCGAGGCCATCGCCGCTAGATGCGCGGGCGTCATAAGACTTTTGTAGCAACCCCGGGCGGCATTGCTGACCCCGAGCCGTTTCAATTCGGTCATCAGCGTCGCCACCTCCGGGTAACGGCCCGTGACCCGCTCCGTGTCCATGACGACGTCGCTGAATCCCGCGCGCAGCAACGCGTCGCCCAGATCGTGCATGTCGATGAAGGCGTGCACGTGTACTTGCGCGTCGACGGCCGACCAGGCGGCGCGCAGTTCTCGCAGCGTATCCGGCCCCAGGCTCGAGAACATCAGTAACCCACCGGGATTCAAGACACGATGGAATTCCAACAGAACGGCGTCTGGAGCCAGGCAACTGGGTAACATCAGGCTGGACACCAGCAGGTCGATGCTGTTGTCGGCCAACGGCAGAGACGCACCGTCGCCGACGGCGACGGTGCGTTTCGAGAGCCACCGAGGTCCGCGGCCTCGGGCAACGCGCAGCATGGCCGTCGAAGAGTCCATGGAGATGACGCGCGCCCCGCGATAGTGCTGGGCCAGCAGCCGGGAGCATATCCCGGTGCCGGCGCCAACATCGAGTATGCGTGCTGGCTTCAACCGTACCGGCTGCAGGTGCTCCATGAGCACCCTCGCCACCTGTCGGGGCAACCAGGCCGCACCGTCATAGTGGCGAGCAGCCCGGTCCGCCAAACGGCGCACCCGTTCCTTGTCCAGATCGTGGGCGTCGATGGTGGGTCGCCGGGACGTGGGCGCGGGTTCGCGGTTCACCCGGCGATTGCTCCCTCTGGCCGTAGGCGAACCCGGCGTCGCGTTCGGGACTGATGATGTGAGTGAACGCTCACTCTCCTCCTACCTGGTGATACAGCGGGCGCCAAGCCGGCCCGCATTCGACGCGAGCCATCGGGGGCGAGCCCCCGATGTGCTTGCAGGGCCATTGAGATGCGCCGATCATGAGTAACGCTCCGAGGGACTGTCAACATGCAGGGACTGCTTTCATGGGGCCGGTTGCGGTCGGCGCTCTTGCCGGACACCTGTCTGCTGTGCGACCTGCCGGCCGGGCCGCTTCCAAATCTATGTGGGGACTGCGCGGGCGCGCTGCCCCGCCTGTCCCGACAACCAGGAAACCGTGTAGTGGCCTTCCCCTATTCAGCGCCCATCAGCACCCTCATCCACTGGATGAAGTTCGAGGCCAATCTGTCCGCAGCGCTGACCCTCGGTACGCTGCTCGCCGAGGCTGTTGCCGAGAGCATTGCC
>CAXMNG010000258.1:0-3493 GCA_964194585.1 Salibacteraceae bacterium
GCGGATCTCACCAAGGTCAGGCAGGCGCTTTTCAACCTGCTGAGTAATGCCTGCAAGTTCACCGACCAGGGTACGATCACGCTGACTGTCTCTGAGGAACACATCAACGGAAGCCCCTGGCTCCGGTTTCGCGTGAGCGACACCGGTATCGGCATGACACCAGAGCAGATGGATAAGCTCTTTCAAGCATTCTCCCAGGCCGACGCTTCGACCACGCGCGAGTACGGCGGTACCGGGCTCGGGCTCGCGATCAGCCGTAAGTTCTGTCAGATGATGGGCGGCGACATCACTGTCGAGAGTGTCTTTGGCGAGGGGTCCACGTTTACTATTCGGCTTCCCGCCGAGGTGCATGAGTTCAAGTCCACACCACCCCCACGTGAAGAGGAAATGCCCGCGCGCGCCACGCCCGTGCCCGAAGGGGCGCTCACCGTGCTCGTCATCGACGATGATCCGGCCGTTCGCGATTTGATGCAGCGCTTCCTGAGTAAAGAAGGTCTACGCGTTGTGGCGGCTGCGGATGGAAAAGAGGGCCTGCGGCTTGCGAAGGAGCTGCGCCCGGATGCCATCACCCTCGACGTCCTGATGCCGGGCATGGACGGATGGACCGTACTGACGGCGCTCAAGGCCGACCCCGCGCTGACCGAGATTCCGGTGATTATGATCACGATTGTCGATGAAAAACAGGCTGGCTATGCGCTCGGGGTGGCAGATTACCTGACCAAACCCATCGATTGGAAGCGCTTGACAGCGATTCTGCAAAAGTACGAGCCTGCAGACGCGACCCGTCGCGTGTTGGTCGTCGAGGACGATGGGCGCACGCGCAAGATGCTGCGTACGAGGCTGGAGAAGCAAGGATGGACAGTGATCGAATCGGAGAACGGGCGTGTAGCGCTCGAGCGCATGGCTGAAGGGCTACCGGATCTGATCCTGCTTGACCTGATGATGCCGGAAATGGACGGATTCCAGTTCGTAGACCAGATCCGCACTCGAGAAGGCTGGCGCGCGATTCCTATTATCGTCCTTACCGCCAAGGACCTGAACGAGGAAGACCGGCGGCGCCTGAATGGATACGTCGAAGGGATCCTGCAGAAGGGTGCCTACAAGCCCGAGGAGCTGTTGCGTGAGGTTCGCGACGCGATACAAGCCCGTGTGCAGCCAGGGTAATCAAGCGGAGAGGAGATCATTTGATGACCAAGATCCTACTGGTCGAAGATAACGAGATGAACCGCGACATGCTGTCGCGGCGCCTGGCACGTAAGGGCTATGAAGTGGCCATCGCTATTGACGGCCAGCAGGGCATCGAAATGGCCCGCTCGGAAACGCCTGATTTGATTTTGATGGACATGAGCTTGCCCGTGGTTGATGGCTGGGAGGCCACACGCCAGCTCAAGAGCGCACCTGAAACGCAGTCCATACCCGTAATCGCGCTCACCGCCCACGCCATGGCCGGTGATCGCGAGAAAGCGGTCGAGGCCGGCTGCAACGACTACGATATCAAGCCCATCGAACTCCCGCGATTGCTGGAGAAAATCGAAGCGCTGCTGGGCGGGAAGACCGGCGCATGAGCCAGGAAGGTTCTGACCGCGAACGCCCCGATGCGAGCCCGCAGTCCAGCGGTGAGCAGAACCAACCGCTTCGCACACCCGCCTACCTGTCCGGTGCCGATGCGGAGCTGCGCCACACGCTGCGCACACCGCTAAACCATATCATCGGTTACAGCGAGCTGCTGCTGGAAGAGGCCAGAGAACGTGGCCTCGAGGATATGCTGGCGGATCTGCAAAATATCCATACGGCTGGCAAAGAGCTTCTGACGCTCTTCAACCAGCTTTTCGACCCGGCGGCCGTCGACGCCGGCATTGCGGAGCTTGCGCTCGAGACCCCGGCCGAATCAGCAACCAGGGGGGTGGATGATGATGCGGCGGGCACCGAGCGTGGGAGCGATGCTGAGGCCCCGAGTGGGCGGGTACTGGTGGTGGATGACAACGAAAACAACCGTGAGATCGTCTCCCGCCTGCTCGAGCGCGAAGGCTATGAGGTATCAACGGCGGAAAACGGCGCCCTGGCCCTCGAGCAGATCAAGAGCCAACCGCCAGACCTGGTCCTGCTCGATGTCATGATGCCCGTCATGGATGGCATCGAAGCATGCAAGCGGATGAAGGACGATCCCGATAGCCGTCTGATCCCCGTAGTAATCATGACGGCGCTGGGGCAGGTGGATGATCGCGTGCGTGCGATTCAGGCAGGCGCCGATGACTTTCTCACGAAACCGGTCAATCGCGGTGAGCTCCTCGCCCGCATTCAGACGTCCTTGCGCCTGAAACAGACCGTCGACACGAAACTCGACCGGCTCAAAGGGGCACAAGAATTTCTCGCCCGCTTTGTGCCGCGATCGGTCATCCGCCAGCTCGAGGAAAACCCCGAGGCGCCCCAGCTCGAAAAGACCGATCAGGACATGTCGTCGCTATTCGTCGATGTGACCGGCTACACCAAGTTGAGCGAAAGCATGCGGCAGACTACGGATTTCATCCTCGAGAAGTACTTCTCGCGCTATCTCGATTCCATACACGCCCACGGAGGTGATCTTACGGAGACGAGCGGCGACGGGCTCATGGTCGTCTTCCCCGGTGACGACCCCCGGGAGCACGCCATCAACGCAGTGAAGGCCGCACTCGAGATCCTGCAGAAAACCGAGGAGCTCAATGAGCAACTCCAAGGCATCTTCGAGCCCATCTCCGTACACATGGGCGTCAACTCGGGTATTGCCCTCATCGGCCCCACCAAGTACGAGGGTGCCAGCGGCGTGCGCTGGACGTACACGGCCCTTGGCCCGGTGATCAATCTTTCCGCCCGGATTGCCGGAGTTGCCGAAGGCGGTATGATCTGCATCGGTCCCGAGACGGCGCGACGTATCGAAGGGCAGTTCGCCTGCAAAGAGATCGGTAAAAAGCAGCTGAAGAACGTCAAGAGCGAGGTGATGATCTATCGCGTCATGGGGGCGACCAAAACGTAGCTTCATTAATCGGCCTTCCCGCCACGCTCTATATGGAGTCCTGATACTATCCGCGTTCTTGGATATTGTTGACAGGTTCTCTGTCTCTTCGAGATCTCGAACCGCCCCGCGAAGCTCATGCATGCGAATCCGTACGCGCTGCTCACGCTGACGGCCCTCCTGTGGGCCGGGAACGCTATCGCCGGAAAAATGGCGGCTGGAGTGATCTCGCCGGTGGCGCTCACCTTCGCCCGCTGGCTGATTGCCTGTGTCGCCTTCTATTTCTTCGCACGTCCTCATCTGAAAAACGACTGGCCGACCATTCGCAAACATCTGCCGTTGCTGTTCGGTCTGGGCGCCCTGGGATTTTCGGCCTTCAACTTCGGGCTCTACTGGGCACTCCATTACACGACGGCGATCAACGTCACCATCGAGCAATCTGCCATGCCCGTGCTGATCATCTTCGCCAACTATCTGTTCTTCAGCATGCGGATCACCGGTTTG
>CAXMNG010000259.1:0-3027 GCA_964194585.1 Salibacteraceae bacterium
TACGAGTTTCGGATTACGACGCCTTGAGGAAGGCAAGGCGCGTGTCAACGCAGCCGAGTGAAATCCATGTTTCACGCTCAGACAAAGTGGAGGTAGTGCATGCGGAGCCCAGCGATAATCAATAGCGCCTCCGGGCAGCGAATCTTGCGCACTTCGATACTGGTCAGCGCGGTGGGCGCAGTCGCATTCGGCTGGCTAATCGGGGTCGCTGCACACGAGGTTTCGAACGGAGAGCTGGCAGCAGCGATTCGCGCCAGCGGCAATCCCTGTGCGAGAGTTATCGAAAAGGAACGCTCGAGCGAAAGATCGTCTGTATGGCGCGTGCGTTGTAACTCGGGACACTTCCAAGTCACGATGAAGGGCGATTCCGCACCCGAGGTCGTGCCAATCGACTGACATCGCGCTTTTTTTCTGGTTACGCCTGCTGAAAAAACATGATGCAAAGAACATGCGCGTGTAATGGAGATAAGCAATATGAAGCGCTCGAATCAAGAAACGAAATCCCTGTTCGTCAATCGCCCACTGACGGTCGTCGGCTCTTTCTTCGTCATGGCCGCCTGTGGCCTTTCCATAGCTGTCGGCCCCGCCTTCGCGTCTCCCGCCGACCGCCCGTGGACTGCTGACGATCTCGCGGAAGAGAAAGTGTACTCGCCATACGCCGGTAGGGCCTATGCCGACCGGGTCTTTTTCGGCGACATGCATTTCCATACCAATCTCTCATTCGACGCGGGTCTGGTAGGGACGACGCTGGACGTGCACGACGGATACCGAATGGCGCGCGGTGAGAAGGTGATCTCGAACACCGGTCAGCCCGTGCAGCTGATCAGGCCCCTCGACTTCCTCGTGATCACTGACCATGCGGAGTTGATCGGGCTTGCACCGGCCATCCGCGAATCGAATCCGCTGCTGCTCGCGGATCCCTGGGGGAAATGGATTCACGAGCGGTTCAACTCGGGTCAAGCAGGTCGCATGGAGGGGTTTCAGTCAATCATCGAAAAAGGAACGTCGGGCATCAACCCGTTCAGCTCGGATGAACTGACGCGTTCCACTTGGGGACAATTCGTCCGGATCGCGGATCAGTACAACGAGCCCGGTCGGTTTACAGCGATGACTGGGTTCGAGTGGTCGTCCACGCCCGACGGGGACAACCTCCACCGCGTTGTCGTGTTCCGCGACGGCACCGACAAGACCGCGCAGGTACTCCCGTACTCGACCTTCGACAGCGATGACCCACAAGATCTCTGGAAGTACCTGGCCGCATATGAAGCCCAGACGGGCGGAAATGCCATCGCCATTCCGCACAACGGCAACGTCAGCAATGGCTTGATGTTCTCCGAGAAAACGCGCTCGGGAAATCGGATGGACGCAGAGTATGCGGCGGCGAGGATCCGCTGGGAACCCATCATCGAGGTCACGCAGGTCAAGGGAGACGGCGAGGCGCATCCGCTGCTGTCGCCCGAGGATGAGTTCGCCGACTACGAGAACTGGGACGTGGGGAACCTGGACGGCTCGGCGCCCAAGAAAGAGTGGATGCTCCAGTACGAGTACGGTCGTTCTGCGCTCAAGCTGGGCCTCAAGATCGGCCAGAAGCTGGGGGCCAATCCCTACAAGTTCGGCTTGACCGGAGCGACGGACACCCATACCGCACTTGCGACCACCCGAGAGGAGAATTTCTTCGGCAAGTACAAACATACGGAGCCGTCGCCTGACAGGCACAACCGCGAGGTCATCCCTGCCGATGATCCTGCGCTGCGAATCATGACCTCACAGGAGGTTGCCTCGGGGCTGACGGCCGTCTGGGCCCGGGAAAACACGCGGGAAACACTCTTCGACGCGATGAAACGCAAGGAGGTGTACGCGACCACGGGTACACGGATGATGGTGCGCGTTTTCAGCGGATGGGACTTCGAGTCTGAAGAAGTCACGCGACCGGATTTCATCGCACAAGGCTACCGGCGTGGTGTGCCCATGGGCGGCGACCTGAGGGACGCCCCCGATGGCGCGGCGCCGCGCTTCATGATCCGTGCGTTGCGGGATCCGGATGGCGCCAATCTCGACCGCGTGCAGATCATCAAGGGTTGGCTGGATAAAGCGGGTGAGCTGCACGAGCGGATTTACGACGTGGCGGTCTCCGACGGACGTCAGATCGGCGCCGATGGTCGCAGCAAAGAGAAGGTGGGCAACACGGTAGACGTCGCCACCGCGACCTACACGAATACGATCGGTGATGCGTTGCTGATGGCGTATTGGAAGGATCCGGATTTCGATGCTGAAGAACACGCCTTCTACTACGTGCGCGTGCTGGAGATTCCCACCCCGCGTTGGACGACATACGACGCCGCATTTTTCGGCATCGATCTCCCGAAAAATGTGCCGGCGACGCTGCAAGACCGCGCTTACACGTCCCCCATCTGGTACACGCCGGGGGGATAGTTGGCCATGGTTCATAGCCTTCTGCAGCTTCTTCGGGAGCCGTTGCTCCACTTTTTCGCTCTCGGTGCGGGGATTTTCCTCTTGTTCGGTCTCATCGGTGATCCTGAAGGGAATCAGCCCGACGAGATCATCGTCAAGGCCGGGCAGATCGACCGACTGGTGGAGGGTTGGAAGAAGACCAGAATGCGGGCACCCACCGTGGCCGAGCTGGAAGGGCTGATCGCGGACCACATCCGCGAGGAAATCTACAGTCGCGAAGCGCGCGCGATGGGGCTCGATCGTGACGACATGGTCATCCGGCGCCGGTTACGGCAGAAGATGGAGTTCTTGTCGCAGGATTTGACCGCTCAGGTGGATCCCACCGACTCGGAGCTGCAAGCTTACCTCCAGGAGAATGCGAACGCGTTCCGCATCGAGCCCCGAATCACATTTCGTCATATCTATCTCAGTCGGGACCAGCGGGGTGATAGCGCACACGGCGATGCGCTGCGGCTGCTCGCGAGGCTTCGCGGCGGCGATGACGCCATCGACACCGCAACTCTTGGCGATCCATTGCCGTTATCGCGCAGCTATGAGTCGCTGCCCGGGCCAGAG
>CAXMNG010000260.1:0-12010 GCA_964194585.1 Salibacteraceae bacterium
GGAGGCATAGTCCGCGGGTATCGGGATCGAACAGAATTTTCCGCTTACGCGGGTGTGGCTTGACGGTCGCGACTTTGCGGGCGAAGCCTTTTAAGAGTGATTTGGGTACTGGCATGGTGAACCCCCTTTTTGGCGGTTGGGCTAACAGCAGGCTAACTTCTGAGCTTCCCGTAGTGTTAGCCCATTTCCGGTCAGTTCCCAAACAATACGCCAGAAAACAGGGGTTTGCAATCCATACTTCCTGATTGTTCCCCTCGGTTCCGACTATACTCGTTCACATCTATACAGGTGCCGAGGCATCGGCGAATCACATTGTGAGGACAGACGAAAAGAATGGATGGCGAGACAGAAACCACGAGGCCTGGGAAGGCATACAAGAACGAAGAGTTTTTCGACAGCCTGGACGCACGACCCCTGCGTATCCTGGCCGAGTATCTGGAACCCGGCGCGCGCTTTGCGCAGCAGCACGTCCACGACACCATCGTGTTTTTCGGCTCGGCACGGTTGATATCCAAAGACGAAGCCAGTGCCGCGTTGAAGTCGGTGAAGGCCGACGGTGGCGACGTCCCGGGTGCCGAGATGCAGCTACACATGGCGCGTTACTACGAGGACGCCCGCGAGCTTGCCCGCCGGCTGAGCGAGTGGTCAAAGAATCTGGACAGCCGGGAGCGCCGATTCCTGGTGTGCACGGGTGGAGGGCCAGGGGTTATGGAAGCGGCCAACCGGGGTGCATCGGAGGCCGATGCACTCAATATCGGTCTCACGATTTCCATGCCCACCGAGGAATTCAACAACCCTTACGTCACGCGGGACCTGTCCTTCGAGTTTCACTATTTTTTCATGCGCAAGTTCTGGTTTACCTACATGGCCAAGGCTGTGGTGGTGATGCCCGGCGGATTCGGCACCCTGGATGAATTTTTCGAGCTCATGACGCTCATTCAGACCCTGAAGATGAAGAAACGCCTGCCGATCGTGCTCTTCGGCAGCGAGTTCTGGAACAAGGTAATGGACTTGGATGCCATGGCGAGTTTCGGCACCATCGACAAGAAGGACCTCGATCTTTTCCTGCGAACCGATTCGGTGGAAGAGGCATTCGATTTCATCACTTCCGAGCTGAAGACTACGGGCATGCACGAAACCGGGCCATCTCTTTAGCGATGAGCAGCGACGACCACGCCGCAACGACCAAGCAGTACATCAGTGCCGAGCAACTTCTGGACGACTCCTTTCGTCTCGGTAAGCAGATTCTGGAGAGCGGCTTCCGACCCCATTTCATCGTCGGTATCTGGCGCGGCGGCGCGCCGGTAGGTATCACCGTGCAGGAGCTGCTGGACTTTTTCGGCATCCACACGGATCATATTTCCATCCGGACCTCATATTACAAAGGCATCGAGCAGCGAGATTCGCATATCCGCGTTCACGGGCTGCAATATGTCATCGATAACGTCGATGCGGACGAAGGACTTCTGATCGTCGATGACGTGTACGATACCGGCCTGAGTATCGAGGCTGTCATCGAGAATCTGCGGGAAAGGGCGCGTCGGAATATGCCTGAAGAAATTCGCATCGCTACCGCGTACTTTAAACCCGGGAGCAATCGCACCCGTCGCGTGCCGGACTACTTTATCCACGAGACCGACAAGTGGCTGGTGTTCCCCCACGAGTTGAACGGCCTCAGCCGTGAAGAAATTCTGAACCAAAAACCCGGCGTCGCGTCTATCATCGACAAGATCAAGTAGGTCCCTTCCGCGACCATTCCAGGCGCAGAGCACGTATGACGAACACCCCCCGCCTGGAGCTGAGGGACATCACCAAGTCCTACCCTTCGGTAGTGGCAAACCAACACGTCAGTCTGCGCGTCATGCCCGGCGAAATACATGCCGTGCTCGGCGAGAACGGTGCCGGCAAGAGCACCTTGATGAAGATAATCTACGGCGTCGCAAAAGCCGACCAGGGGAAAATTTTCTGGAACGGCAAACCGGTCACTATTTCCAACCCGGCCGGGGCGCGGCGTTTGGGCATCGGGATGGTGTTCCAGCATTTTTCCTTGTTCGAGACCCTGACGGTAGCGGAAAACATCGCGCTGGCGGTTGACGGCCCGTTCGACCTGGGGGCGCTGGCAAAGCGCATCGGCGCGGTGAGCGAACGCTACGGCCTGCCCCTGAATCCCGGGCGACTGGTGCATTCCCTTTCGGTTGGCGAGCGGCAGCGCGTCGAGATCGTGCGTTGTCTTCTCCAGGATCCCGAACTCCTGATCATGGACGAGCCCACGTCGGTACTCACGCCGCGGGCCGTGAAAGGCCTGTTCGAGACCCTGCGGCGCTTGTCGGAAGACGGTTGCAGCGTGCTCTACATCAGTCACAAGCTGGAAGAGCTACGCACGCTGTGTCACAAGGCAACAGTAATGCGCAACGGGCGTGTCGTCGGCACGGCCGATCCGGCTCGGGAAACCGCTGCAGGACTCGCCAGGCTGATGGTCGGCGGCGAGCTGCCCGTATGTGAGCGTTCGGCAACCGTAGCCGGGGGCGAGGCGCGACTGATCATCGATGGCCTGTCGCGGCGCGCCGACGATCCTTTTGGTACGGATCTCGAGGACATCAATCTTCGCGTGCACAGTGGCGAAATCGTCGGTATCGCCGGCATATCCGGCAACGGTCAGCAGGAGCTGCTCGCTGCCCTGAGCGGTGAACGGCCACTGGAGCGCGATCGATGCGCCCAGATTCGAATCGACGGCAGGCAAGCCGGCCATCTGGGCACCTCCGAGCGGCGCGATTTGCGCTTGACCTACGTCCCGGAAGATAGATTAGGGCGGGGCGCCGTCCCATCGATGCCGCTCAGCGACAATTGCCTGCTCACCGCCCACCGTGCCGCAATGGTGCGTTACGGCTTGGTGCTTTCACACAGGGTGCGGGCCTTCGCCGAGCGCTGCGTGCGGGACTTCGACGTTCGCTGCAGTGGCGTCGACGCCGAGGCGAGGAGTCTGTCCGGCGGCAATCTTCAGAAATTCATCGTCGGCCGCGAAATTCTGCAAACGCCCCGGGTGCTGATCGCGGCGCAGCCCACATGGGGCGTCGACGTCGGCGCGGCCGTGGCCATTCGCCAGGCATTGGTCGATCTGCGCAACG
Organism: Salibacteraceae bacterium; assembly: GCA_964194585.1. GTDB lineage: Bacteria > Pseudomonadota > Gammaproteobacteria > HK1 > HK1 > JAABYT01. Next base: position 3,126 of record CAXMNG010000260.1, read on the forward strand.
ATGGCGTTGCCATTCTGTTGATCTCCGAGGATCTCGAAGAGCTGTTCGAGATATCCGATCGCGTCGCCGTCATCGCCGGAGGGCGACTGTCTCCCGGAAAAGCGACGGCGGACACCGACATGGAAGAGGTCGGTCTGTTGATGGGTAGCACGTATCCTCATACGGGCGAGAGGACAGTCGGTGTTTGAGATCGAAGCACGACCGCAGGCCTCGCAGGTCATGCGTTATCTGTCCCCCATCATCGCGGCGGCTCTGACGGCCTTTTGTGGGCTCGTGTTCTCGGCAGCCATCGGCCTCGATCCGCTGGCCGCTTTCCATGCCTTCTTCATTGCACCCATCGACGATCTCTACGGCCTGGGGGAACTCGGGGTCAAGGCAGCGCCGCTCATGCTCATCGCCACGGGGCTCGCCATAGGCTTTCGCGCCAACATCTGGAACATCGGCGCCGAGGGACAGCTCACTTTCGGCGCAATATGTGGCGGCGGGCTGGCGCTTTATTATTATGATTCCGAAAGCGCCTGGTTACTGCCCGCCATCATTGTTGCCGGCACACTCGGTGGTATGGCCTGGGCAGCCGTTCCGGCCTTTCTGCGCACGCGCTTCAATACCAACGAAATCCTCGTTAGTCTGATGCTGAACTATGTCGCGGTGCTGTTTCTCAGTTATCTCGTGCACGGCCCGTGGCGCGATCCGGAAGGATTCAACTTTCCCGAGTCGCGCCTGTTCCCCGACGCCGCCATCCTGCCCGTGATTTTTGACGACACGAGGCTGCATCTGGGACTGCTCATTGCGCTGGTCGTCGTGGCGCTCGGCTGGGTTTTCGTGCGCAAGAGTTTCATCGGCTACCAGATGCGTGTTGCCGGGCTCGCCGATGTTGCGGCGCTGTACGCCGGCTTCGATCGCAAGCGCATGATCTGGATCGGCTTGCTGGCCGGTGGGGCTGCGGCCGGAATCGCCGGGCTTTGCGAAGTGGCCGGACCCATCGGTCAGCTGCTGCCGTCCGTATCGCCGGGCTACGGCTACGCGGCCATCATCGTCGCGTTCGTAGGGCGTCTGCATCCCTTCGGCATCCTGTTGGCAAGTCTGCTGATGTCGTTGCTGTATCTGGGTGGCGAGTCGGCCCAGATGGAGCTCGGCCTGCCGTCGGCGGTGACCGGGGTCTTTCAGGGGGTGCTGTTGTTCTTTCTGTTGGCAACCGATCTATTCATCAATTTCCGTGTGCGCCTGGCGGCGGGCGCGTCGCTGGCGACCGGGGAGGCCGCGCCTTAAGTGGAAACTGTCATTGCCATCCTGCTGGCAACACTGGGGGCGGGTACGCCGTTGGTATTTGCGGCTCTGGGGGAGTTGGTGACGGAAAAGTCCGGCGTGCTCAATCTCGGGATCGAGGGCATGATGGTGGTCGGTGCCGTGTGTGGCTTCGTGGTCGCCGCGGAAAGCGGCAGTCTCTGGCTGGGCGTGCTGGTGGCGGGGCTTGCTGGCGCGGCCATGGCCGGACTGTTCGCCGTGCTGACCTTGAGCTTCCAGGCAAACCAGGTGGCCGCCGGACTCGCACTCACCATCTTCGGGCTGGGCGTGAGCGCCTACATCGGCCTCGATTACACCAGCGTCGCGCTCACCGGCATCCAGCCGCTTCATATTCCGTGGCTGAGCGAGCTGCCGGTGGTGGGGCCGTTGCTTTTCTCGCTGGATCCGTTGATGTATCTGTCTTTTGTGATGCTCGCCGGTGTCAGTTGGTTTCTGTACCGCACCCGATCCGGCCTCCTGCTTCGCGGAGTCGGCGAGGCTCCGGAGTCGGCCCACGCCATCGGTTGCCCGGTAATCCGCGTCCGCTATCTGGCTGTGCTGTTCGGCGGGGCCATGGCGGGTCTGGGCGGTGCCTATCTCGCCCTTGTTTATACCCCGCTGTGGGTGGAAGCCATGAGTGCGGGGCGTGGCTGGATCGCGCTGGCGCTGGTGGTGTTTGCCACCTGGCGGCCGGCGCGGGTGATGCTGGGCGCTTACCTGTTCGGCTTTATCACCATCATTCAGTTCCACGCGCAGGCTATCGGCGTCGATCTGCCCTCCCAGCTCCTATCGATGCTGCCCTATCTCGCCACCATCGTGGTGCTGGTGCTGATCTCCCGCGATCCCGGGACGATTCGATTGAACGCGCCTGCCTCCCTGGGAATGTCGTATCATCCGGCTGCCTGAGCAATCGGAGAGTCCGCCATGACAGGATCAATATTCCCGCTGTTCGCGGTCCTGGCCACGGCATTGACCATGGCCGGCGCGGTGGTACAGGCCTCCGAGCCCCTCAAGGTGGGCTTCATCTATGTGAGCCCCATCGGTGATGCCGGCTGGACCTTCCAGCATGAGACCGGCCGCCGGCAGATGGCGGCGGCGCTGGCCGACAAGGTCGACACGAAGTTTATCGAGACCGTGCCGGAAGGCGCCGAGGCCGAGCGCGTCATCCGCCAGTTCGCTGCCGATGGCTACAGGCTCGTGTTCACGACCTCCTTCGGCTACATGAACCCGACGATCAAGGTCGCCAAGCGCTTCCCCGGTACCACGTTCGAGCACGCCACCGGTTACAAGCGCGGCAAGAACGTCGGGACCTATAACGTGCGGTTCTACGAAGGCCGTTATCTCGCCGGAATCGTGGCCGGCGGGATGAGCAAGACGGGCATCGCGGGTTATGTGGCCGCGTTTCCCATCCCCGAGGTGCTGATGGGCATCAACGCCTTCACCCTGGGGATGCAGAGCGTCAATCCCGGGGCCCGGACGAAAGTGATCTGGACCAATTCCTGGTACGACCCGGGCCGCGAGCGGGAGGCTGCCGGCGTGCTCGTCACGCAAGGGGCCGACGTGCTCACCCACCACACGGATTCCACCGCGGTTGTGCAGGCGGCGGATGAAAAGGGTGTCTACGCGGTGGGCTACCACTCGGATATGTCGAAGTACGGACCCAGGGCACACCTCACGGCCGTGACGCACCATTGGGGCGACTTCTACACGCGGCTGACGCAACAGGTGATCGACGGTGACTGGGAGTCGCGCGATATCTGGGGTGGTATCGAGGCGGGTATGGTAAGCCTGGCGCGAATCAATCCCATCGTGCCGGGTGACGTAGTCGCTCTTGTGGAGAAGAATGAAGAGGCGATCAGAAGCGGTAGCTTTCATCCGTTTCAGGGGCCGGTCAAGGACCAGGAGGGCAAGGTCCGGATCGCGGCAGGGACCACCATCAGCGACGCCGATCTACAGAAGATGGATTGGTACGTGCAGGGTGTGCAGGGCAAGCTGCCCAGTTAGCTCGTGAAGGCGGAAGATCATCTCGAAGTCCTGTTGAGCGAGGCAGAGATCCAGCGCCGCGTGCAGGAGCTGGCCGATCAAATTTCCAGCGACTACTCCGGAAAAGGAGAGCTGATTCTCGTTGGCGTGCTCAAGGGCGCGTTTATATTTCTCGCCGATTTGTCCCGGCGTCTGAGCATCCCCCGCAGCATCGAGTTCATGGCTGTGTCCAGCTACGAGAATGGCGATCAGGCGAGCAGCGCCGTGCGGCTGGTCATGGACATGCGCAAGAACATCGAGGGTAAGCATGTGTTGGTGGTGGAGGACATCGTCGACACCGGCCGCACGTTGGACTTTCTCGGCCAGCTGTTGGCGGCCCGCAAGCCCAGGTCGGTCAAGACCTGCGCGCTGGTCCGTAAAATCGACCGCGCCGGACCGGATGCGAAGGTCGACTATCTGGGCTTCGAAATCCCGGACCGGTGGGTGGTCGGTTACGGCCTGGACTATGACGAACAAGATCGCACGCTGCCCTACATCGCAGCCATAAATCCCGATTCCTGACCGCCCGACGATGCAGGACGACACGCATTCCATCACGGTGCTGGGCGCGGGCGTGATCGGAATCGCCTGCGCCGTGCATCTGCTGCGGGACGGGCACCGCGTCACCATCGTCGATCGGCTGCCGCCGGGTGAGGCCTGTTCCTTTGGCAATGCGGGTGCCTTGGCGAGCTACGCTTGCCTGCCGGTGTCTCTTCCGGGCCTCGTCTGGTCGGTGCCCGGCATGCTGCTCGACCCGGCCGGCGCGCTCACGATTCGCTGGCGCTACTGGCTCACGCTGTTTCCCTGGCTGGTGAAGTTCGTGCGTGCAGGACGCATGGACCGCATGCAGTCCTCGGCGCGTGCCTTGAGCTTTCTCGTCAGTGGTAGCCTGGAGCAGCATCGTGATCTGGCCAGGGGCGCCGGCGTCGACGATCTGCTGCGACCCTCGCCGCTCGTGTACGCGTACGCCGATGAAGCCAGTCTTTCCAGAGGCATGAAAAGCTGGGACTGGCGGCGGCCCTACGGCGTCAACCCTCGGATCGTCCGGGGCGCGGAGCTGCGCGAGCTGGAGCCCGCCCTGTCGGTGGATCTGCCCTGCGCGGTGGTTATTGATGATTGCGGGCACACGACCGATCCATCGCGGTTGGTGAAGGGTCTTGCGGACTACGCGCAACGCCAGGGTGCGACGCTGCTGCGGCGGGATGTCATCGACATCCGACCGCAGGAGGACGGCGGTGTCCGGCTTGCCACGGACGACGGCGACATCATCACCGAAAAAGTCGTCATTGCCGCGGGCGCCTGGTCGGGAAAGCTCGCGGCACAATGCGGCGAGGCCGTGCCCCTGGAAGCGGAGCGCGGTTACCACGTCACGCTGCACGACCCGGGGGTAAAGCCGCGCGCCGTCGTCGGCTCGGCCAAGGGGAAATTTCTCGCCACGCCCATGGACGAGGGACTGAGACTCGCCGGAACCTCGGAGTTCGCCGGATTGGATGCGCCACCGGATTATCGTCGCGCCGAGGTGTTGCGAAGACAGGCGCGAGAGCTGTTTCCCGATGTGAACGTGGACGATTTCAGTGAGTGGATGGGCCAGCGACCGTCGTTGCCGGACAGTCTTCCCGTCATCGGATCATCACGACTCCACGCTGGGATTTACTACGCCTTCGGCCATCAGCACGTCGGTCTTACCTGCGCGCCGAAGACCGGCCGGCTGATCGCGGATCTGGTGGCCGGCCGTAGTCCCAATATCGATCTCGATCCCTACCGGGTGGATCGTTTTTAGCCCTGAACGACCTCCCGGGATGCGCTATGCGGGTCAGGCGAACATCAACGGTGGCTCGTCGATCGGGTACCAGCTCTTGATGTGAAAGCCCCGGTCCGCAAGTTCCCGCTTGAGGGCCGGCCACTCCGGCTGTGTCGTCACGCCGGACGCGTGCTGCGTATTACCATCCTCATTGTATTTCACGGCGGTGTAAAAAATTTCCCGTACCATGGTGCACCCTCCTGGGTGTGCTGTACGGGGTAACACGTTACGCATGGCGCAGTTTGGCGAACAGCGCCTGGCCCGCCAACTACTTGGCCCGGCACGACAGGCGTAACCGATTGATTATGGGGTGAATCTCTTCTGGCGATCAGCGCCCTCGCTGCCGCGCTGGATGATGTCCAGGCCGACGCGTTCCATGTCGCGGAATTGCGCCTGCACCTCCGGTGTCAACGAATCCATGCGTGCGTCCAGATAGCGCATGAGACCGCCCACATCCGAGCGCGAGGTCATGATGGCATCGACACGTTTCCCGTCGACGGCCAGATGGTCCACCTTGTGGCCCATGCCGAGGGCGCCTTCGCGAAGATAGAGGACGGCGATCTCCGGTTCCTCCAGTAATCCGTTCTGATTGGCATCGTACAAGGGCAGGATGACCGCCAGAGCGTCATAAGTAATCAAAGAATACTGGACCTTTCGGAACGGAAACGACTTGGTGGCGAAACTGTCCTGTGGTGCGTAGTCGGGGTAAATGTCGTTGAACGAGGAGGTAGTGCCGTCGGGGGCAACGAACTGCACGCGATCGAGATGAGTCAGCACCGCGTCACCCGTGTAGCAGCAGTCCTTGATGAGCGATGTGCTGCCGCCGCATCCGGCGAGAGACAGCGATATCGCTACCAGCAAAAGCCCGAGCACACCCGTTCCGACCGGAGCCGATTCATTCATATTGTCTATCCTCATCCGTTCGCTTTCATCCATGTTCAGATTCCCGGTGTCCCAAGAGTAGCCCGGTCCGCGAGCGCGTTCCATTAACAGTCGGCTCCTTCCCTTTCGCCGCCCTGCATTCGCTATCATGCTTGGGCTTCGGGCGGAGATGGGAAAGGCATGGTGACGACCAGGCGGGAAGGCCCAACAGTTGAACCTCTCAGTGACGGTGCGGCCTTCGTCGAGGGTGCCTATGTGCCCATCGGCGAGGCGCGGCTGCCACTGTTGGATTGGGGGTTCACGCGTTCCGACGCCACCTACGACGTCGTCCATGTATGGAAGGGGAGTTTCTTCCGCCTCGAGGACCATCTGGACCGCTTCCAGCGCTCCTGCGACCGATTGCGTCTAAATTCGGGCTACGGGCGCGATGAGATGCGCGAAATTCTCATGAGCTGTGTGCGCCGGAGCGGCCTGCGTGAGGCTTACGTGGAAATGATTTGCACGCGCGGCATTCCCGCGCCCGGATCGAGGGATCCGCGCTTGTGCCGTAATCAATTCTTCGCTTTCGCGATTCCCTTCGTCTGGATTGTTTCGCCGGAGCGCCAGAAAGAGGGCGCGCATCTGATTATTTCGGAAGTGCCACGTATCGCTCCCGCCAGTGTCGATCCGACGGTAAAGAATTTTCACTGGGGTGACCTGACAAGAGCGCTGTTTCAAGCCCTCGACCGTGGCGGCGAGTCGGCCGTGCTGCTGGACAGCGACGGCTACGTGTCGGAAGGGCCGGGCTTCAACGTCTTTCGCATCCAGGAAGGGAGTGTGACGACACCGGAGGGCACGGTCCTCGAAGGAATCACCCGGGCAACCGTGCGCGAGCTGTGCGCGGAGCTGGACATTCCATTTGCGCTGAAGCGCATCACGCCGGACGAGCTGCGCGATGCCGACGAGGTGTTCATTTCCTCCACCGCCGGCGGCGTCATGCCGGTGGCGCGGGTCGATGAGCGCATTCTCGGTAACGGCCGTCCCGGGCCACTCACGATGCGCATCCGGGAGTTGTACTGGCGCAAGCACGAGCAGGGCTGGCATGCAACGCCGGTCAATTACAATTCAACATGACGGTGCGACGTCTTCAGCACGAGGGCCGTCACTGCATCGGCGCGCCGCCTTCTTGCTTTCGCCGTGCGACAAAAGCGTCGAGCTCCTCTTTCACCGCCTCATCCAACGGCGGTTTCTCGTAGCTGCCCAGCAGCTGCTTGTAGATGCGGTGGGCGCGCTGGGTGGCATCCACGGCGCCGTTTTCCTCCCAGGTCTCGAAATTCCGCCAGTCCGATAGCATCGGCTGATAAAAAGCCGTCTCATAACGTTCCAAAGTGTGCGGCGAACCGAAGAAGTGTCCGCCCGGACCGACGGCCTCGATGGCGTCCACGGCGAGATCTGCGGCCGTGACCGAAACGGGACGCAAGACCTCTGCCATGCCCTGCAGCATCTCCGCGTCGATGATGAACTTTTCGAACGATGCGCACAGTCCGCCTTCCAGCCAGCCGAGGCCGTGATGGACAAAATTGGCGTGGGCCAGCACCGAGGCCCAGATGGACATCTGGGATTCATAGGCTGCCTGGACGTCCGGGGCATTGGATGCATTGACGTTGGAGCTGCGATAGGGCACGGAATAGCGGCGCGCGAGTTGGCCGCCGATGAGGGTCGCCTTGACGTACTCCGGCGTGCCGAAAGCCGGTGATCCGCTTTTCATGTCCACATTGGATGTGAAGCCGCCGTACATCACCGGCGTGCCGGGACCGACGATCTGCACGAAAGCGAGCCCCGCGAGGGCCTCCGCGTTCTGCAGCGCCAGCGCCCCGGCGAGCGTCACCGGCGCCATGGCCCCGGCGAGGGTGAAGGGGGTGATCATCACCGGTTGCCTGCAGCGCGCCAGCTCGATCATGCCCCACAGCATCGGCATGTCGTACTGCAGGGGCGAGTTTGAATTGATCATCGTGAACACGCGCGCTTTGTCGGCCAGCTGCGACTCGTCGATGCCGTAAAGAATGCGCACCATCTCCAGCACGTCGAGTACCCGCTGACGGCCCAGGGAGTAGATGCGGAAGATTTTGTCCGTGAGCTCGATCATCGCCAGGGTGGCGTCCAGATGGCGCACGGGCGTCTCGATATCCATGGGCTCGACGGAGTGTCCCGCGGTGAGCTGCGCCATGTTGATGCTCTGGGTGAGGCGCAGGAAGTTGCAGAAAGCCTCGTAGGTGCCTGGCTGACGCCCGCTGGTCAGATCCGACCAGTTCGGCGGGCTGCCCACCGCCGAAAAGTTGATGGCGTTGCCGCCGAATACCAGGGAGCGCTCCGGGTTGCGTGCGTGCAAAGTGAACTCGGAGGGAACGTGCGCGATGTGCGACATCACCAGCTCGCGGTCGAAGCGCACGCGCATGCCGTCTTTTTCGACATCGGCGCCGGCCGTCTCGAGAATGGCTCGCGCTTCCGGAAGCAGGAAGTTGATGCCGACTCTCTGCAGCAGTTCCAGAGAGGCCTCGTGAATCGACTCGAGCTCGTCGGCGGAGATTATCTCTACCGGTGGGTAGGGATTGCGCAGCTGCTGAAAGGGTAGCTGTGGAACAACTTCGCCCGCAGCCGGTCGTCGGCGGGAGCGTGCGCGTTGGCTTGTCCGACGGGTCACGGTGATCTCGATTTTGTCCCTAAATCTATTCGGGCATTCCTGCCTTGATAAGGCCGCCGACAAACAGCTCGCGGGAGTCCGTATCGGTAATCGGCATCGTGTGGTCGACAAAACGTACAGATACATCGCGTTGCAGTTGTCGCGCGCGTTCGAGAGCGGCCTTTGCTTCGTCGGTCCGGTCGAGCAGCGCCAGTGCGCTGGCTTCGGGCAGGAATG
>CAXMNG010000261.1:0-1901 GCA_964194585.1 Salibacteraceae bacterium
GTACGACACCGACCGCCGAGCCCGCATCCCGTATCGCGAGCCGCCGGTTCCGAATGATAGTGGTGAGCCGGATGGGTGACGGCGCCCCTGGAACCGGGCGCCGTTGATCAAGCCGTCACCGGTCAGGCTGCCACGTCCTCCAGGACGTCGTCCTCGAGCGAGCACCAGTAGGTCACCACGAAGCCGTCCGCGGCCAGCTCCTTCTTGAGCGTGACCCAGTGGTCGCGTTCGACCACCCCCTGAGTCACCCGGTTGTTGGTGGATTCGAAGCTCCTTGCCACGAAGTAGATTTTCACCGCCCTGTTCCTTCTCTCACGTTGTATTTGCCTGGCGCCACGCGCCGTTCCGGGGCTGAATCGGCGACGGATACCGGCCATAACCAGCGGCCCCCGAGGATCACCCCATATTAGTTATTGTAACTACTTAAAGTGATTTCTCAAGTCCAATCCAGCGATTTTTCGCGTGCTACAGTAGCCGTGAGCCATATGGCGCGCGTTCAGCGAAGAGGCATGCTCGATTCGAATATGCAGGGAGCGCCCGCGGTGTTTTCCGGCGATTATCCAGGGTGGCGGATCGCAACTGCGTTTTGCGGCCTGCTCGTCCCGTTCTTGAGCGGTTGCGCATCTGAGCCGATTCTCAGCTACGAAAGCGACGCCCCCGCGCAGATCCTGTCCCCTATTCAAGCGGCCGGCGTGAAAGACGGGCGGGCCCGGTTTCGCGAAATTTTCTGCGAGCGCTTCGATGCCATCGGAGCGCCAAAGGACGGGCGGCCCGCTTGCGCAGACTATCTGCACCGTCTGGCCGACGAGCCCGCGGCAAGCAGGCAAGCGGTGCGGCCGCGTATTCCCTTGAGCTCGATACGATTCGTCGTCGTTCCCGGCTTCATGGGCGATGCCACGCCGGGAGGTATGCGAGTCCTCGGCCCATCCATCGCTCGCCTGGCGGAAATGGGTTATCGAATCGAATACCTTCAGGTAAGCGGAGGTGGTGGGGGCGGGTACAACGCGGATCAGATCGCAGCGCATTTTCGCGACCGCTCGTTTCCCGAGAACGAAAAGCTCGTTGTCATCGGTTATTCGAAGGGCGCCATCGACCTTCTGCACTTCCTGACGGGCAACCCGGAGTTCGCCCGGCGGGTGGATGCCATGGTGAGCTACTCAGGCGCGGTCAATGGATCGCCCCTGGCCGAGGTATTTCCCGAGTTAGTGGTGGAAATGGGGCTCGCCATCGCAGGTGGCGCTGCCGGTGACAAGGGCGGATACAAAGCTCTCAAGCCGTCGGTTCAGATGCCCTGGTTGGCCAGCCACCCACCTCCGGCACACATCAAATACTTCTCCACCGCATCATTTACGGACCGGGAGAACGTATCCGCCATTCTTGCGGACGGTCACGATCGTCTGTCTCAAATCAATCCGAAGAACGACGGGCAGTTGATTTTCTATGATCAGATTCTACCGGGCAGCACGCTGCTCGGTTACGCCAACGGCGATCACTGGGCAGTCGCTCTGCCCTTCACCGAGAAAGCTACCGGATTCGCGTCGACGATCGCGACGAGAAACGTTTTTCCGCGGGATGCCATGTTCGAGGCGGTGCTGCTTTTCGTACGCGAAAATCTCTGACCGCTAGGCTGTTGTCGCCAGCCTCGTCTGCTCGACGAAGTAACTGGCCATCTCGAACTGGTCGTTGCCCCAGACGACGCGATCGCCGACGACGATGGTCGGAACACCGAACACGCCCAATGCCATTGCGTCTTCGGTGACAGCGTGCAAGCGCTGGTCCAGCTCCTGGCTCCGGGCTTTTTCGAGGCACGCGTCCGCCTTCAGGCCCGCCTGCTCGAGAATCCCATGGACGACCGACGGTTCTGAGACGTCGTCCCCGTCTACCCATCGGGCCCGGTAGGC
>CAXMNG010000262.1:0-2461 GCA_964194585.1 Salibacteraceae bacterium
GCCGTTGCGCTGGTCGAGAAATTCCTCTCTCGTTGACCATGGGCAACCCCGGGTGGTGTCTTTCTCGAGCCACCCCGGCATCGGCACGCTCCGGGACGACAGAAACGCCAGCACCTCGGGAAAGCTCTCGTGAAACGGCCCCCGGGCGCCGAGGGGATACCAGATGAAATGCCCGATGCCTGCGGACGCGAAGGCTTCGCCGGGGTTCCACCAGAGAATCTTGTCGAAGTCCCCGCCGCTCTCGTTGCGCCAGATCCTGGCAGCCAGTGCGCCCGCTTCTCCGGCGTCGATGGAAACGCTGCAACGGGCCTCGGCCTCGTCTGGAATCCAGGTGAACGCCACCAGAAGACACATGAACGCCCCCCGTAGCGTCACAGCCGAAGGGAGGAAGTCGATGTAAAAGCATCGAGTCATCCGATGGCCTCCCGCGCCCTCTTTTCCGCAACAACTTGTCAACACCGGCAGGCCCTGTATTCTATGGTGTCCTGGAAAACAACAATCGATAATCGCAATCAAATCGCACCCAGGGGGAGCATCGTGACGACTCATATTCTGATCCACGGCCAGGAAGACACCGTCGGCGTCGCCGTCGTGGAGAACATCGAAGCCGGAATGGAGCTGACCGGCTGGGTGATGGACAGCGACGAAACCATCAGCGTCGAAGCCAGGGATCCAATCCCGCTGGGACACAAGGTCGCGTTACAGGACATCGCCGAAGGCGACACGCTGGTCAAGTACGGACACGACATTGGCCGGGCGGTGCAATCCATCCCCAAGGGCCATCATGTGCACGTGCACAATGCCAAGACCAAGAGGTGGTAACCCATGCCCGACAAAAATATTCCGCAAACCATTTGGGGCTACCGCCGGAAGAACGGTCGCGTCGGCATTCGCAATCACGTCGTCATTCTGCCTTTGGATGATCTGTCGAACGCCGCCTGTCAGGCGGTTGCCCACAATATCAAAGGCACGCTGGCGTTGCCCCACCACTACGGGCGGTTGCAGTTCGGCGAAGATCTGCAGCTGCACTTTCGCACGCTGATCGGTACCGGCTGCAACCCGAACGTGGCCGCAGTAGTGGTCATCGGCATCGAGCCCGGCTGGACCGGCCGCGTCGTCGACGGCATCGCCGCAACCGGCAAGCCGGTGCAGGGCTTTTCCATCGAGCGCAACGGTGATATCAATACCATTGCGGCGGCCTCGCGGGTGGCGCATCAGTTTCTGCAACAGGCATCGGAGCTCGGGCGAGAGGAGTGCGGCATCGCCGACTTGTGGGTGTCGACGAAATGCGGAGAGTCCGATACCACCTCCGGGCTCGGCGCCAACCCGACCGTGGGCAATCTCATCGACAAGCTCGATCCCCTGGGCGTGACCACATGCTTCGGCGAAACCTCGGAGCTCACCGGCGCCGAGCTGATCTGCAAGGAGCGTGCGGTGTCGCCGGAGATCGGTGAAAAATTCATGAAGACCTGGACTGCCTACAACGCGTTCATCGAAGAGTGCAAGACCGACGATCTCTCCGAGAGCCAGCCTACCAAAGGCAATATCGAAGGCGGGCTGACCACCATCGAGGAGAAGGCCTTCGGCAACCTGGAGAAGATCGGTAAGAAGACCAAGTTCATCGACGTGCTGGAGCCCGCTGAAGCACCCGGCGCCGGCGCCGGACTTTATTTCATGGATACCTCGTCCGCCGCGGCGGAATGCGTAACGCTGCAGGCTGCTGCCGGCTTCGCCGTGCATCTGTTTCCCACCGGCCAGGGCAACGTCATCGGCAATCCCATCGAGCCGGTCATCAAGCTCACCGCCAATCCACGCACCGCACGCGAGATGTCGGAGCACGTGGATCTGGACGTGTCGGGGATTCTGCGCCGTGAGATGACCTTCGACGACGCCGGCGACGCGCTCATCGATATCATGATCCGCACCTGCAACGGACGGCTGACCTGCGCCGAGGTGCTGGGGCACCGGGAGTTCGTGATGACCAAGTTGTACCGCAGCGCCTGAGTCGATTGCGTTCCCGACCTACGGCACTAGCCTTCCATGCAGTCGACCGGCGGCGGGCCCTGCCGCTTCAGCTCTTCGATGACGGCACGCACCCGTCGCATGATCAGCTCCGGGTCCACCCCACGGGAGGAGGCACGAGGTACCTCGGGAACATTTTTGGATGGAGATGATGAACTGACTATGTCCGGTCCATCGGCTTTTCCGGCGCTCCAGACCGGTGGGGTGCCAACCATCATGGACATCGTCCACAAGATCGGAAGCAAGAATCGGCGCATCGAATTCATTGCGTACCCCTTTTCATCTGACCGGCCGCAGGACGTGCTTGTTCCCCCGCGCCGGCTCAAGCCTGAGCGCCTGCCCAGGTTGCGTGGACGATCCGCACGACCATGGCGACACCAACCGCCATCAGCACCAAGGCGACGATGCGTTTTAAAAGCGCAGCCGGCAAACGATGGGC
>CAXMNG010000263.1:0-3970 GCA_964194585.1 Salibacteraceae bacterium
TCCTCCAGGTCCCCGGGGAGCAGCAATCGGCCACCGGGACCGGTGACCTCGAGCACGCAGGAGTCGTCGTTACCGTGGCCATGGTTTCCGGCCTGGGGATGCAGAATACTGAAATCGACCCCATCCCAGTGCCAGCGCACACCGCCGTGGCAGGGCTTTGCGCGCGCCCGCCAGGAACCGACGTTGGTCATGACCGTTGCCGCCGGCAAGGCCGCCAGCAGGGCATCCGCGCCGCCACCGTGGTCGTCGTGGCCATGACTGATGATCAGCCTATCGACGCGCCCGATGCCCTGATGACGCAGATAAGGGGCGACGACATCCCGGCCGGCGTCGAAACCGGGCGCGTAGCTCGGGCCCGTGTCATAGACGACCACATGGGAGCGGGTACGCACCACCGCGGCCAGCCCCTGACCGACATCCAGGAGCGTGAGCCAGTAATCGCCCTGCTCCGGCCGGGGCACGGGCAGCAGCAGCAGTGGCAGCAGCCATATCACACCGAGGGCCCGGGCAGGAAAGCCCCGTGGTGCGATGAGCAACACGGCGCCCACGCAAGCAGCCGCCAATGCCAGCGCTGGTGGCGCGCGGCTCGGCTGCAGAATCAGGTCCAGACCCGCAAGGCTCTCCAGGAACTGCCATAGAACATCCGCCGCCCATCGGGCTGCATCGAGCACCACGGAGCCCATGGCCGGAAAAGGCAGCAGCAGCGCGGCCGCCACCAACACCAGAGGTACCAGCACGAATCCTGCCCACGGCACGGCCACCAGATTGGCGAGCGGTGCGATGAGCGGGTACTCGAGAAACCAACCGATGGTAAGCGGCAGCAGTCCGACAGCCACCAGCCACTGCACGCGGCCCCAACGCCACCACGCGCGTTGCCAGAGTGTTGGCCGCACACCGCGAACCCGCCCGGTCATGCCCAGCAGAATCGCGGCCACCGCCCCGAAGGACAGCCAGAATCCCGCCGAGAGCACCGAGAAAGGATCCAGCACCAGCACTGCCCCGAGGGCCAGGCACAGGGATGTGCTGGGAGCCATGCGCCGTCGCAGGATCACGCCGGCCATGATCACCGCCAGCATCACCAGGGCGCGCTGGGTGGGCAGGGCGAATCCGGCCAGACCCGCATAGATGAGACCCGCCAGCAGCGCCGCCACGGCCGCTGCCCGTGGCGCCGCCAGCCACAACACCGGCGTTGCAGCCATCGACCAGAGTCTGGCAACCAGGAAATAGGCCAATCCCGCCACCAGGCCGATGTGCAGACCCGAGATCGCCATCAAATGACTGGTGCCGGTAGCCCGCAGGATCCGCCACTGGCCGCTGGTCATGGCCCGTCGGTCCCCTACTACCAGGGCCTGGATAATCGCACCCATGGCGTCCCCCGCCAGATGACCGCCGATGGCGCGCGAAAGCCTGTGACGAAGTCCGTTCAGCCCGGTGGCACCATCCGGTCCGGTGAGCCGGTTGCCGGCTGTGGAGCGCACATAGCCCGTCGCCGCGAATCCGCGCTGGAACAGCCAGCGCTCGTAGTCCATGCCGCCGGGATTGACGAGCCCCCGGGGTCGCTTGAGGCGTACCGCGAGCTGCCACCGCTCGCCGGGCAGCATCATCGGTGCGCCCTCGTACCAGCTGAGGCGCACGCGTCCCCGGAAGCGCACCGGCCGGCCGTCGCGCCGGGCCCCTGAAACCTGGAAATCGAATCGCAGCCGGCGCAGGTCGCCGCTTGGCAGGCCGGCAACTGTTCCGTCGACCACCAGCGTCTGGCCTTCCAGGGACTCCGGCAGAACAGCAGCCAACAGGCACTGGGCGCGCAACAAAGCCCACAGGAGCCCGCAGACGAACAGGGCGAGGGGCCTGGTCGAAGCATCGAGCCAGGCCCACAACATGCACGCAGGTAAAAAGCAAACCAGGACGGCGTCCGGCACTCTCGGCAGTTGCGCGAGAAACACCACACCGAGCGCCATCAGCACGATTCCTGTGCGCATGCC
The DNA here is from genome assembly GCA_964194585.1 of Salibacteraceae bacterium. Taxonomy (GTDB): domain Bacteria; phylum Pseudomonadota; class Gammaproteobacteria; order HK1; family HK1; genus JAABYT01. Next base: position 1,983 of record CAXMNG010000263.1, read on the forward strand.
CGCAACCCTTCCCTGGTCGTGTAGATTAATTGGGGGCGGTTTAATTGGGGACAGATCTATTTATCCGCCGGACGGACCCGTCCGGCGGATAAATAGATCTGTCCCCAATTAAACCGCCCCCAATTAATCTACGCGGCCAGCATAGCACTAGCCTTGGATTGTGAATTGGCTACACTTGGCGCCACGGCATACAGCCCCTGCAGAACGCGTCCGAGAGCGCATCCATGCCAAGAAAAGCTCTGAAGAGAATACTGGGGCGCTTCCATTCTCCGGAGGGAAATCACCGGCTGCGGCGGCTGTTCGGGGAGCTGCTGCACAATAGCGATCTCTGGCATCTGAACCGTTACTCCGTTGCCTGGGGTGTATCGGTTGGCCTGTTCGTTGCCTTCGTTCCGGTCCCCTTCCAGATGCCGCTGGCCGCGGCCCTGGCCATTGTCATCGGCTGCAATCTGCCCATCTCGATCTCTCTCGTGTGGGTGACCAATCCCATTACCATCCCGCCGATCTTTTATGCAGCCTACAAAACCGGTGCGTGGATGCTCGGGAAAGCGCCGCGCCACCTGGAATTCGAGCTGTCCCCTGATTGGTTAATCCACGAGCTGGGCGCTGTCTGGCAACCGTTTCTGCTCGGTTGCTTCGTGTTCGGATTGATTTTCGCCGTCATTGGTCACGTCGCGGTGCGCGCCATCTGGCGCATCCACGTTATGAGCTCGTGGCGGGAGCGGCAAAAACGCCGCGAAGCCCGGGGCAAGCTGCCCCCGGGAAGCTGATTGCCTCAGGCCGCGCGCAGGCGGCCGTCTTCCAGACGCAGCACGCGATCCATACGCGCAGCCAGTTCCAGATCGTGGGTCGCCAGCACCAGACTCGTGCCCAGATCCTGGTTGAGCTCCAGCATCAGCCCGTAGACGCGCTCCGCGGTATGCCGATCGAGATTTCCCGTGGGCTCGTCGGCCAGCACGCAGCGCGGGCGCGACACCAGCGCCCTGGCGACGGCTGCCCGCTGTCGCTCGCCGCCTGAGAGCTGCCCGGGCTTGTGACGCAGGCGCTCCTCGAGCCCGACCCGTGCCAGCATGTCGTGGGCGGCACGCCGCGCCTCGGCCACCGACCCGCCGCGTACCAGCAAGGGCATGGCGACATTCTCCAACGCGGTGAACTCGGGCAGCAGATGATGAAACTGGTAGACGAAACCGAGCGCCTGGTTGCGAAGCCGCCCGCGGGCCGCCTCGCCCAGGTCCGACATGCGTGTGCCGCCGACCCACACCTCACCGCTGGTGGGATTATCCAGCCCACCGAGCAAATGCAGCAGCGTGCTCTTTCCCGATCCGGATACCCCGACGATGGCGACACGCTCGCCGGTATCGACGCTCACGTCGACATTGTCCAGCACGTCGACATTCAGCGCTCCTTCCTGGAAGCTGCGCGTGAGCCCGCGGCATTCGATGGCTGCGCCGTCACTCATAGCGCAAGGCCTCGGCGGGTTGCGTGCGCGACGCCCGCCACGCCGGATAAATGGTCGCGATGATCGACATGAGGAAGGCCACCGACGTGATCAGGCTGATATCGGACCAGCGCATGTCGGAGGGCACGTCACTGATGTAATAAACGTCCGGTGAAAGGAACTTGGTGTCGAAGAGCTGCTCGATGGCCGGCACCACGGTTTCGATGTTGCTGGCGAGCACCACACCTCCCAGCATGCCGAGTAAGGTGCCGATCAAACCGATGAGGGTGCCTTGAACGATGAAGATCAACATGACGCTGCGCGGTGTCACGCCGAGGGTACGCAGTATGGCGATATCCGATTCCTTGTCGGTTACCACCATGATGAGGGCGGAGACGATATTGAATGCCGCCACCGCCACGATCAACGTCAGGATCACGAACATGACAGTCTTCTCGGTCTTGAGGGCGCGAAAGAAATTGGCGTGATAGTGGGTCCAGTCGCGCACCCAGAAAGTGCCCGGCAGATCGGCTGCGAGCTCCCGCCCGAC
>CAXMNG010000264.1:0-8720 GCA_964194585.1 Salibacteraceae bacterium
GGATACGGACTGGCACATGGCGCGCCTGTACGACTTCGCGGGCTCCCTGGGCGCCAGCGTCCTGAGACCGTACTATTCGCGCTATGTCATTGATCTCAATCGCCCCCCGGACGACGAGCCCCTCTACCCCGGCGCCAGCAACACCGCGCTCTGCCCCATCCGTTGCTTCGATGAAACGCCCATCTATCGCAGAGGCGAGGAGCCCGGCAGCGGTGAAATCGCCGCACGCAAGAGTCGCTACTGGCAGCCCTACCACGATCACATCGCTTCGACCCTGGCGGCGCTCAAAGCGCGCCACGGCATCGCCTTGCTGTTCGACGCCCACAGCATTCTCTCGCAGGTGCCGCGTTTCTTCGAAGGCAAGCTGCCGGACCTGAATCTCGGCACCGCCAACGGCGCCAGCTGCGACCCATCGCTGGAAGCAGCACTGACCGCGGTGCTGGCGAACGCCAGCAACTACACCCATGTGGTCAACGGCCGTTTCACCGGCGGCTACATCACCCGTACCTACGGCGATCCCGGCAACGGCGTGCACGCCGTGCAGCTGGAGCAGGCCCAGTGCAGCTATATGAACGAGGATTCGCCCTACGACTACCGCGAAGATCTGGCGGAGGGCGTGCGCCCGACCCTGCGCGCGCTGCTGGAAGCCATGCTGGAGTGGAGTTCCAGTAGGGGCTGAGCCCAACCTACGCTCAGTCCCCGGCGGCCTTGCAAATCACTTGTCTCTCACCCGCCCATTTTTAATCACCTGGTAGCAAGGATTGAACCCGATGCGATAGGCGAGCTCCGCGGGATGCTCGATGTCCCAGAGCACGAAATCCGCCTTCTTGCCCGCCTCCAGGGAACCGATGTCGTCCCACCGCCCCAGTGCCATCGCCGCGTGACGGGTAGCGCCGGCCAGCGCCTCCTCCGGCGTCATGTGAAAAAAGGTGCACGCCATATTCAGCATGAGCAGTATGGAAGTAACCGGCGAGCTTCCCGGGTTGCTGTCCGTGGCGATGGCGATAGGGACACGGTGCTGGCGGAACAGGTCCAGCGGCGGCTTTCGAGTCTCGCGCAAAAAGTAGAATGCGCCGGGAAGTAGAACGGCGACAGTACCTGATCGCGCCATCGCCTCTATCGATGTCTCGGAAACGAACTCCAGATGATCCGCCGACAGCGCGCAAAAGCGTGCCGCCAGCGCAGTGCCACCCAGATCCGAGAGTTGCTCCGCGTGCAATTTGACCGGCAGGCCGAGCGCTTTCGCCTGCTCGAATACGCGCTCGGTCTGTGCGGCCGTGAAGCCGATGCTTTCACAGAAAGCATCGACGGCATCGGCGAGGCCGGACTCCACCACCTGCGGCATCACCCGGGTACACACGAAGTCGATGTAATCGTCACCGCGCCCGGCGTACTCGGGCGGCAACGCATGGGCCCCGAGGAAACTGGTCACGACGTCGACGCCGCCATTCTCGCCCAGGCGGCGTGCCGCGCGCAGCATCTTCAGCTCGGTATCCAGATCCAGCCCGTATCCTGATTTGATCTCGATGGTGGTAACACCTTCGGCGGCCAGGGCAGCCAGACGCGGGCGCGCCGAGTCCACCAGCTGATCTTCACTGGCGGCGCGGGTGGCGGTTACCGTGGAGACGATGCCACCCCCCTGGCGGGCAATCTCCTCGTAGCTGACCCCGGTCAGGCGTTGCTCGAACTCCCGGGCGCGGTCGCCACCATATATAAGGTGTGTGTGGCAATCGATGAGACCCGGTGTTACCCAGCGGCCTTCGGCCGAGTGCACGGTCACATGGGCGGGAAGATCGGCAGCTAACAACGATTGCTCGCCGACCCAGTGGATGCGATCACCGGCGACGGCAATCGTGCCGTTTTCGATGGCACCGTAGGCTTTGCCATCCGCCGGCACCATGGTGGCGAGCCGCGCTTGCGTCCACAGATCGCTGCAGGCGGACAGGTCCACGGAATCCGTCAAGGTCTTTTCACCGGCTCAGGAGTCGCGATCTTTTCCAGTACGCACGAGCCCATCGTACCCCCTTCAGCCCACACGAAAAAAGCGGGACCATTCAGCTTTCGTTCAGCCGCTCTCCCGTAGGCTTGCCCTACGAGCCTCGATAACGGGCTCAAAGATCCCTTACCAGGAGGAGCCAGCGATGAGAAACCTCAGTATTGCTCTTACAGTTATTGCCGCCCTGACGCTGGGCGCCCTCGGAACGGCAGAGGCGCAGAACAAGGGCCGCCGCGACGGGGCGCACAAGCAGAGATCCACATCCATGCAACACAGGGCGAGTCCGCGCAAGTTTCAACACGCCGTCGGTCGCCGTCAGGCCAGACAGCACGTGCGTATACGGCAGGGATGGCGAAGCGGCAGGTTGAATCGAAAGCAGGTGGCGAGATTGCACAGAAATCAGCGGCATATTAACAAGATGGAACGTCGCTTCCGCGCCGACGGCCATTACCCCCGGCACGAGCGTCAGCGCATGGGACGCGCACTCGGTCACTCGAACAAACGCATCTGGCGTATGAAGGGCAACCGCTATCGGGCGAAACCCGGCTACAGGAAGCACCGGTACTTTCACGGTGGCTTCCACCGTCCGCGTCGTCATCACCGGCGCGTATACCGGGTATATCCAGTGTACGGGCGGCCCCCTCGCTATAGTTTCCGGTAGGAAATCCGGTAATCATCAACCATCCGTTCAGCTTCGATTCAGCCAGGCGCTGGTAGCCTGTCGTCCGTGTAATTCCACCTCGGCACACAGGAGACGACCATGAATTCCCGCAAGACGAGAAATCGATTCGTTCCTGGATTTGCTCCGGCGCTGTTCCTCGCCTGCGGCGCGCTGGCCGCGGGATCGGCCGGCGCCGCGAGTATCCATCGCTATGCGGATTATGCGGATGTGCTACGGGTACAACCCATCCTCACCACCGTGCGCGTTTCAACACCGCGGCAGGAGTGCCGTGAAGTGCCGGTTGCCCGCCACCGCTCGGGGCCTCGCTCATACACGCCCATGATCCTCGGTGGCATTCTGGGTGGTGTGGTCGGCAATCAATTCGGAAGCGGCAACGGCAAGAAGCTGATGACTGCGGCCGGAGTCGTGCTCGGCGGGTCCCTTGGCCGTGACGTGGCCGGCCGTCATCGGCGACACTATGGCCACACTATTATCGAGACTCAGTGCCGAACCGAGTATGACTATCACGAGGAAGAACGCGTCGACGGTTACCTGGTGGAATACAGCTACCAGGGCAGAACCTATGAAACGCGCATGGATCACGACCCGGGCGATCGCCTGCGCGTCAAGGTCGACATCCGTCTCGCCGAATAGCCGGGCACGGCCGAGTCATCGATCGCGTCGCGCGGGACATGGTGCGGGGCGGTCGTGAAGATCCCCCGGCCCGATGCAGTAATCTTCACGGTTCTGATCGGCGTGTTCGCAGTCGTCCCGGCATTCGACGCGAGCGCTCGAGCGGCGGCCAACCCGCTGCTGCTCGCCCAGGCAACGCCATCGGTGAGCGCCGACGAGGCGGCGGCGCTGGTGCGGGCACAAAGCGGCGGGCGCATCCTGGGTCTGCGTCTGGAAAGCCGTGCACAACCCCCGGTTTATCGCGTCAAGGTCCTGCTGGACGGCGGTCGCGTGCGCGTCTACCGGGTCGACGCGAGCACCGGAAAGATTCTCCAGTGACCGGCAAACGGAGCAGGTGATGCGGGTTCTGGTGGTGGAAGACGAGCAGGCGTTGCGCGAGCAGCTGATCACGCGTCTGCGCAGCGAAGGCTACGCCGTGGACGCGGCGGCGGACGGCGAAGAGGGCGCCTGGTGCGGCAACGAGCTGCCGGTGGACGCCGCCATCGTGGATCTGGGGCTGCCGGCGCTCTCCGGTATCGACATGATTCGCCGTTGGCGCGACGCCGGGCGGCGCTTTCCCGTCCTGATTCTTACCGCCAAGGGGCAATGGCAGGACAAGGTGGATGGCCTCGAATCCGGCGGCGACGACTACGTGGTCAAACCCTTCCATATGGAGGAGCTGCTGGCGCGCCTGCGGGCGCTCATTCGCCGTTCGCAGGGCTGGGCGGATCCGGTGCTGCGCCGTGGACCGCTGGCCCTAGATACCCACGCGCAAAGCGTCGCTGTGGCTGGTCAGCCGGTATCCCTGACCGCATTCGAGTACCGGATACTCGAGTATCTGATGCTGCACGCCGATCGCGTGATATCCAAGAGCGAGCTCACGGAGCATGTCTACGACGAAGATCTGGAGCGGGACAGCAACGTCATCGAGGTGCTGGTGGGACGCCTGCGGCGCAAGCTCGACCCCGATGCACGGCTCCGCCCCATCGAGACCCTGCGCGGGCGTGGCTATCGATTCCGCCTCGAAGCCGATTCGTCCGGGTGAGATGGCCGGATGCTGTCACTCAATGCCCGATTGACTCTGGCCGCCAGCCTGGTGCTGGTGGCATTTCTGGGGCTCACGGGGCTCGCTCTGGAGCGTGCCTACCGCGATGCGGGGCTGGCGGCCGCTCAGGATCGCCTGCAGGGTCAGGTATACACCTTGCTGGCCGCCGCCGAGCTGGAACACGGCGCACGATTGATCATGCCGCGCGCGCTCCCCGACGGGCGCTTCTCTTCCCCGGGCTCCGGACTCTATGCACGCGTGATCGACAGGGAGGGAAATGCGCTCTGGCACTCACCCTCACTGCTCGGATTCCGTATCCCCTTTGCCGCGACCCGGGCCGACGGGGTGGCCGAGTTCGCCCCGGTCACCGCCAGCGACGGCAGATCGCTCTACGCGCTGTCCTTTTCTGTGCAATGGGAGCTCGCCGCGGATGACGACCGTCGTCTCACCTTCTCAGTGGCGGAAAGCCGGGACATTCTGGCAAGCCAGGTGGCACACTTCCGGCGCAGCCTCTGGGGCTGGCTGGGCGCCGCCGCCCTGGCTCTGCTGCTGGTGCAGGGACTGGTGCTGCGCTTCGGCCTCGCCCCTCTGCGGCGGGTGGCGATTGAGCTCGCCGATATCGAGTCCGGCGTCAGGCAGCGCCTGTCGGCGAACTACCCGCGGGAGCTGCGCACTCTCACCGAGCGTATCAACGCATTCATAGAAATCGGACACGCTCGGCTGGAAAGATCCCGCAACGCGCTGGCGGAGCTGGCCCACAGTCTGAAGACACCCCTGGCGGTTCTCCGCGGCCTGTCCGACGGCCGCGCGGACAGGGAGGAAATGCGCCGCACGCTGACCGAGCAGTCGGCACGCATGCATCGCACCATCGACTACCAGCTGCAACGGGCGGCGGCCTCGGGACCGACGCCGCTGGCGCCGGCGGTGGACATCGCGCCAGTGGCTGCGCGTCTCAAGGACGCGTTACTCAAAGTGTATGCCGACAAAAAGTTACGCGTGGACGTGGAGGTCGACCATGGCACCGGGTTTCACGGTGACGAAGGGGATCTGGTGGAAATACTGGGCAACCTGCTCGATAACGCATGCAAATGGGCCGATGAGCGCGTGCGTGTACGGGCCGGGCACGCCCACGATGACGACGGCGGGGCGGGACTCACGCTGCGTATCGACGATGACGGGCCCGGAATACCGGCGGACAAGGTGGATGCGGTTCTCGCCCGTGGCGTGCGCGCCGACGCGACGACGCCGGGATACGGCATCGGACTGGCCGTGGTGCGCGATATCGTGGTCGAAGCCTATGGCGGCGAAGTCACTGTCGGCGCCAGCGATCTGGGCGGCGCCGCCGTCACCATCCGCATACCGCCGCACTAACCGGTACCTATAATGCGAGGCATGAAATATCACGCAGCAACCGCGCTCTTGACCGACGGGTGGGCCGACAACGTGCTCCTGGAGGTCGACGGGGCGGGCTTCATCGGCGCCGTGACGCCGGGTGTAACCAACCCTTCGATGGATGCCCAACGCCTGTCTGGACCGACAATCCCGGGCATGCCGAATCTGCACTCCCACGCCTTTCAGCGCGCCATGGCCGGACTCACCGAGGCCCGCGAACCCGCCGAGGACAGCTTCTGGACCTGGCGTCAGCGCATGTACGCCTTCGTGGAGCGCATCACGCCGGAACAGGCACAGAACATCGCCGCGCAGTTATATGTGGAAATGCTGCAGGCTGGTTACACCACCGTGGGCGAGTTCCACTATCTGCATCACCAGGCCGACGGTAACGCCTACGAGACGCCGACCGAGATGTCGGACCGCATCATCGCCGCGGCCCGGGAAACCGGTATCGCCATTACCCACCTGCCGGTGCTGTATGCCTGCAGCGGATTCGGCGGCGTGGCGCCGGAAGCCGGTCAACGCCGCTTCTTGAACGACAGCGACAGCTTCGCGAAATTGGTAGAAAGCTTGACAAAAAAGTACCGCGACGACCCGCTGGTGCGCATCGGCATTGCGCCCCACTCTTTGCGGGCCGTGACCCGCGAGCAGCTGCTGCACGCCGCGGACGCCATCACCCGGCACGACTTCGCCGCGCCGATTCATATTCACATCGCCGAGCAAACCCGCGAGGTGGAGGAATGCATCGCCTGGAGCGGGCAACGGCCGGTGGAATGGCTGCTCAACAGTATCGACGTAGATCAGCGCTGGTGCTTGATTCACGCCACCTACGCCAACGGCGCGGAGCGCGAACGCCTGGCGGCCGGTGACGCGGTGGTCGGGCTTTGCCCCACCACCGAAGCAAATCTGGGCGACGGTGTATTTCCCGCGAGCGAGTTTCTTGCCGACGGCGGGCACGTCGGCATCGGCTCGGACAGCAACGTCTCGGTGAGCGCTATCGAGGAGCTTCGCCTGCTGGAATACGGTCAACGCCTGAGCCATCGAGGGCGGGCCATGCTCGCGAGCACCGAGTCGCCGTCCGTCGGCAGATACGTCTATGATGCCGCCGTCGAGGGCGGCGCCCGCGCCCTGGCCCAGCCGGTGGGTGCGTTGCAAGTGGGCCGTCGCGCCGATCTGGTGGTGCTGGACGGCGAAACGCCGGCGCTCGCACACAAGACCGGCGACGCGATTCTCGACAGCCTGGTGTTCGCGGCAAATCACGCTTCTATCAAGGATGTGATGGTGGCCGGTCGCTGGCGAATCCGCGATGGCCGCCACGACCAGCAGGAAGCGATACTCGAACGCTTCAAAACCACGCTGGCGACGCTGCTGGAATAATCAACCCATGAGGAACGCGATAACAAAATGTCAGAAGTCATGATCGTCACCGGTGGAAGCCGGGGCATAGGAGCCGCCACCGCACGCCTGGCGGGCGAGCGGGGATACGCCGTCTGCGTCAACTTCCGGCGGGATGCCGACGCCGCAGCGGCCGTGGTGGCCGACATCGAGAAGGCAGGGAGCCAGGCGCTCGCGGTTGCCGGCGACATGTCTTCGGAGAAAGACGTTCTCAATCTCTTCGAAACCTCCGATGTGAAGCTCGGCACGCCGAAGGTGCTGGTCAACAATGCCGGCATCATCGATGTCCAGTCACGGGTGGAGGACTACACGTTGGAGCGCCTGCAACGCATGTTCGCCGTCAATATCACCGGCGCCTTTCTGTGCGCACGCGAGGCGGTGCGCCGCATGTCGACCAAGAGGGGCGGTGCGGGCGGCGCCATCGTCAATGTGTCTTCCGTGGCCGCGCGCCTGGGTGGACCCAACGAGTACGTGGATTATGCGGCCAGCAAGGGCGCCATTGACACCATGACCATCGGCCTCGCCAATGAAGTTGCCGACGAAGGGATCCGCGTCAATGCGGTACGGCCGGGACTCATCTATACGGACATACACGCCAGTGGCGGCGAGCCGGGGCGCGTCGACCGCCTGAAGGATGGGGTGCCGATGAAGCGCGGCGGCTCGGCACTAGAGGTGGCACGCGTCATCCTGTGGCTGGCGTCCGATGACGCCTCATACACTACCGGCTCCCTGGTAGAATGCAGCGGCGGACGATGAACACGATGAAAATCGACAAACATGCCCTTGCGGAGGCCTTCTGCTCCATCGCCGAAGGCGCTGGTCACGAAATCTTGAGCGTTTATCACGGCGACTTCGAGGTACGCAGCAAGGCCGACTCCTCCCCGGTCACCGACGCCGACGAGCGTGCCGAGCAGCTGATTCTGGAGAGTCTTTCCCGAGTCGCCCCCGACACACCGGTGGTGGCGGAAGAGAGCGTGGCAGCCGGACACATCCCGGAAATCGGTGAAGACCCTTTTCTTCTCGTCGATCCCCTGGACGGCACGAAGGAATTCGTCAGCCGCAACGGTGAGTTTACGGTCAACATCGCGCTGATCGAAAACGGTTTCCCGGTGCTCGGCGTCGTGCATCTGCCGGTGCTGGATGAAACCTACTGGACGAACGGCGACGGGGAAGCGTGGCGCAATCGCGGTGGTGAGCAGGCACGCATTCATTGCCGCGCGCCGGGCGACGAGCTGGTTGCCGTGGCGAGTCGATCCCACAGTAACCGGGAAACCGATGAATACCTGTCGCGATTCCCTATCAAGGAACGCATCGCCGCGGGGTCGTCCCTCAAATTCTGCCGGATTGCCGAAGGCGCTGCAGATATCTACCCGCGCATCGGGCGCACCATGGAGTGGGACATCGCCGCCGGTCATGCAGTGCTGGCTGCCGCCGGCGGCCGCGTGACGACCTTGGACGAAGCACCGCTGCGCTACGGCAAGCCGGGGTTCGATAATCCGCCCATCGTGGCGCGGGGCCTGGAAGGCTCGGGAAAGTAGTGATTCGGAGACAACGATGAG
>CAXMNG010000265.1:0-36479 GCA_964194585.1 Salibacteraceae bacterium
CGCTACCGGGTCGGGACCCATCGGGATAGCCGGGTACGACGCTCTCGACTCCCAGCACACTACGCGCCACCGCCATCGACAACGATTCGTAGTAGTTGCCATCGTACTCATAAATCATCGCCACGCGGCGAATCAACCCATCGATGTCCGGCAACGCCATCAAATGACCCGTAGCAATCGCTTTTGCCTGAAATTCGGCGAGGTTTGCCGCATAGCCACTTCCGCTCACGAAGGGAATCCTGCGGCCGGTAAAACTCCCACGGGGAAACAGCGGGCGTGGCAACTCGCCGGTGGTCTGCGAACCGCCCGTGCTGCCTTCCGTGGTGAAAAATGCGCCCAGAATCACGTTGCGCCCGTCCAGGCTCTTCGTCAGGGCATTGTCATGGTCGAAACGTGGACGGAGCTGCTCGTATCGCCTTTGCAGCGCGGGGTCATTCACCCCGGTGCCCTCGAGCTCGTCGAGCAGTGCCAGTGCGCTGACTTCTTCGGGCTCTGCGAAGACGACGTCGAACGCGACGAGCGTGACGCCATAATGATCGACGAGTTGATCCACCAGCCGCGCCACCTTATCCCTCGGCCAGGGCCATCGCCCCTCGGCGGCGAGACTCTTTTCATCGATCTCGACGATCACGATGCGGTCATCCAGCGTACCCGGCATCGTCAGCAGCAGGCGAAGATCATACGCGATATTGTCGAAACGATTGATGAGTTCCCATTCGCGCCACTTCAAAGCGTGCACGAGAAAAAACGACAGGATAACGAGGCTCACCAGAACCCTCACCCAGTGGCGTCTTAGGTACTCCTGAAACACCTGCCGCAATCCTCTTCGAGTCTCCGTCGAGACTCGCCTGACGAGACTTGTACGACTATAGCACCCGGGCTCAATCCGGCGTCTTGTGCCGGTATTCGCACAGATCCCGAATAACGCACTTGCCGCACTGTGGATTGCGGGCCGTGCACGTATAGCGTCCGTGCAGAATGAGCCAGTGGTGAGCGTCCTTCTTGAACTCGGATTCCACCACTCGCTCGAGCTTGTCCTCCACTTGACGCACGGTCTTGCCAGGCGCCAGGCCCGTGCGGTTGGAGACCCGGAAGATGTGCGTGTCCACCGCGATGGTAGGCTCACCGAACGCCGTATTGAGAATCACACTAGCGGTCTTGCGACCAACCCCTGGTAGCGCTTCGAGAGATTTTCGGTCGGCGGGCACCTGCCCGTCGTGCTGTTCCAGAAGCATCTCGCAGGTCTTGATGATATTGCGCGCCTTGGTGTTGAACAGCCCGATACTCTTGATATACGGCTTGAGGCCCCGCTCGCCGAGATCGCGAATCATCCGGGCTGAGCTTGCATGCTCGAACAACTTGTCGGTTGCCTTGTTGACGCTCACGTCGGTGGCCTGGGCCGAAAGAATGACGGCGATCAGCAGCTGGAACGGCGTTTCGTACTCGAGCTCCGTGGTCGGCGCCGGCATGGCGGCGCGCAGTCGTTCGAATACGGCCCTGCGCTTTTCCTTGTTCACGCGAGGAGAGGACGCTAGTCGTGCGCACCGCGGCGGCGGTGACGGGCGCGATCCACCGCGCTCCGTATGACGGCCTGCTTGGTGGCGCGATCGGCGTCACGACCGGGCATGGCGGCATGCTTGAACCGCCGGCGCTCGGCCCGTGCCTGGCGCAGTCGCAGCTGGCGCTGCTGGCGCGCGTGAAAACGCCGCCGCGCCAGTGGCGCCCGCTCGCGCATCCATCCCTCGAGAAAGGAATCGGCCAGCCCCGCGTTCCATCGTGGTTGGGTGCCTGCGTCCGTTGCCGTCATCGGCTCGGGCGTCTGACCGCCATGGATGGCCGCTCTCGCACATTCCATGTGCTTCGCGGCACCTGCACATCCATGTGCAATGGCGGGAATGAAGGAGGATTGTAGGAACAATCCTTGCCCTGGACTCGTCGGCGCGAGATCAATGCAGTCCACCGGACACGGGTCCAGGCAAAGCTCGCAGCCCGTGCATTCGCTTTCGATAACCGTGTGCATGCGCTTCGCGGTGCCAAGTATGGCGTCCACCGGACAAGCCTGGATGCACAAGGTGCAGCCGATACACGCCGCCTCATCGATGCGGGCCACGACCCAAGGCCGCTCATCGCCACAGGCCGGATCCAGGGCTTTCGGCTCGCGACCGAGGGCCAGCGCCAGCGCGGCAATTGTCGCCGTTCCCCCCGGCGGACAGCGATTCAATTCGGCCTGCCCGGCCACCAGTGCTTCGGCGTATTCGCGACAGCTGGGGAATCCGCATTGGATGCACTGAGTTTGTGGCAGCAGGGCGTCGATGCAATCAGCCGAGCTTGGCTTAACCGCGTCCTTGCCGCCCGTTGCGTTCATTTGACGCGCATCCCCGGCCTGGCGCCTTCATCGACGCCGAGCAGCCAGATATTTTCGCCTCCGGGCCCAGCGGCGAGCACCATTCCCTGGGAGGTGCCGAAGCGCATTTTGCGATGTTTCAGGTTCGCCACCACCACCGTGAGCCTGCCCACCAGTGCTTCCGGATCGTATGCGGCCTTTATGCCGGCAAAAATCGTCAGCGGCTCGCATCCGATATCGACCGTGAGCGCGAGCAGCTTGTCCGCGCCCTCGACACGTTCGGCCGCCGTAATACGCGCGACACGCAAATCGACCTTCATGAACGCATCGATGTCGACCTGGTCGGCCACCGGCTCCGGGGCATCATCTTGCGACCCTTCGAACCGCACATCTCCCAGATCTTCCCTGGAATCTTCGATCATGGCATCCACGCGCTCGCGCTCGACGCGAGTCATCAATTTCTGGAATCCTTTGATCTGGTGATCGAGTAACGGCTCTCCGACGTCGCTCCACGATGACGCTCGAGCGTCGAGAAAGACTTCCGCCCTGGCGGCCATCAACGGCACGATGGGTTTCAGATAGACCATCAGCACCCGGAACAGATTGAGCCCCATGCTGCAGACGGCTTGGACACGGGCCTCGCTGCCGTCCTGCTTGATCAGCACCCATGGCTTGTGCTCGTCGATGTACCGGTTAGCGACATCCGCCAACGCCATGATCTCCCGCACTGCCTTGGCGAATTCGCGCTCTTCGTAGAGCCGGGCGATCTCGTCACCGGCAGTCACGAAGCGCGCGTAGAGTTCCGGGTCGGCAAGAGCGCCGGCCAAGCGGCCCTCGAATCCCTTGGTGATGAATCCAGCACAGCGCGAAGCGATGTTCACCACCTTGCCGACGAGATCGGAGTTCACCCGTTGCACGAAGTCGTCGAGATTGAGATCCAGGTCTTCGATACCCGAGCCGAGCTTTCCAGCGTAGTAATAGCGCAGGTATTCTGGATTGAGGTGCTCCAGATAGTTGCGGGCATTGATGAAGGTGCCGCGGGATTTCGACATCTTGCGGCCGTTCACGGTCAGAAAGCCGTGGCAATAGACCGCGGTAGGCGTACGGAAGCCCGCGCCATGGAGATTCGCCGGCCAGAACAAAGTATGAAAATACGCGATGTCCTTGCCGATGAAGTGATAGAGCTCGACGCTGCTGTCCGGTCCCCAGTAGGCATCGAAATCGAGGTCGTCGCGCTGTTTGCACAGGTTCTTGAAGCTCGCCATGTATCCGATGGGAGCATCCAGCCAGACGTAGAAAAATTTACCCGGTGCGTCCGGGATCTCGAAGCCGAAATAGGGTTCGTCGCGGGAGATGTCCCAATCCTGCAGGCCCACGCCGAACCACTCCTCGAGCTTGTTGGCGATCTCCGGCTGCACCCGGGCTGGACCATCACCACCGCCTACCCAACGCTGGAGCATGTCGGTGAAATCGGCGAGGCGCACGAAGTAGTGTTCGGAATCGCGCCACAGGGGCGGCTGTCCCGACAGTACCGATATCGGATCGATGAGATCGGACGATGAGTAAGTGGTCGAACAGACCTCGCAGCTGTCGCCGTACTGATCGAGCGCGCCGCATTCGGGATTCGGGCAGGTGCCTCGAATATAGCGATCGGGCAACCCCACCCCCTTGACCGGGTCGTAGGGCTCGCGAATCGTTCGCACGACGATGTGGCCCGCGTCGCGGAGTCGCTCGTAGATGAGGTTTGCGAACTCCCGGTTTTCCTCCGAATGCGTGGTATAGAAATTGTCGAAGCTGATGGCGAAGTCGTGAAAGTCCGCACGGTGTTCCTCGCCGATGCGGGAAATCAATTCTTCGGGGCTGATGCCGTCCTGCTCGGCGCGCAGCATGATCGGCGTGCCGTGGCTGTCATCGGCGCACACGTAGAGGCAACGGTGGCCGCGCAGACGCTGGAATCGCACCCAGATGTCCGTCTGGATGTATTCCACCAGATGCCCGAGGTGAATCGACCCGTTGGCGTACGGGAGCGCGCTGGTGACGAGGATGGTTCTGGGATCGTCGCTCATGGGGTTGTGAATCAAAGCGGACAAAAGCCGGCGCACAAGGTATCACTTAGCCTGGGGTCGCGCCACGCACGAGCCTGAAACCTGCCCCCCTCTTGCGACTGCGCAAACTACGGTAGAATCGCCACAGTGATTTTACCCTTGGGAGTGCATGATGGGTGAGTTGACGAAGGCTACGGTCGAGGAAGCGATTGGCGGCTACATCGATCCCTATCTGGAAACGGACCTGGTATCGGCGAAGTGTGTGAAGAGCGTGGAGACGGACGGCGGCCGGGTGCGGGTCACTGTACAGCTGGGCTTCCCGGCCGGTGGCTACACCGAGGAACTGCGCCAGGTGCTCCTCACACGCATTTCGGAGCTCCCGGGGGTCAGTGCTTGCGAGGTCGAGGTGGGGGTGAAAATCGCCACCCACGTGGTTCAACAGGGTGTCGAGACGATCGCGAACGTAAAGAACATCATCGCGGTGGCCTCGGGCAAGGGAGGCGTAGGGAAATCCACCGTGTCGGTGAATCTGGCCCTGGCGCTGTCGGGCGAAGGGGCCACGGTGGGGATCCTGGATGCCGACATATACGGCCCCAGCCAACCGCGCATGCTGGGCTGCAGCGGGCAACCGGATTCCAGCGACGGCAAGTCGCTCGAGCCGCTCGTGAGCTACCACATCCAGTCCATGTCCATCGGTTACCTGGTGGACGAGGAAACGCCGATGATCTGGCGCGGCCCGATGGTGACCCAGGCGCTGGAGCAGCTGCTCAAGGACACCAACTGGCGGGACGTGGACTATCTCATCGTGGATCTGCCCCCGGGCACCGGCGACATACAGCTGACGCTGTCGCAGAAGATCCCGGTGAGCGGCGCGCTCATCGTGACAACGCCCCAGGACATTGCGCTGCTCGATGCCCGCAAGGGACTGAAAATGTTCGAGAAGGTACAGGTGCCGGTGCTGGGGATCGTAGAGAACATGAGCATCCACGTGTGCGGCCAGTGCGGGCACGAGGAGCACATCTTCGGTGAAGGCGGCGGTGGGCGCTTAGCCGAGCAATTCGGCGTGGACTTTCTCGGCTCCCTGCCACTGGACGGTCGCATCCGTGCCGACACCGACGAGGGCAAACCGACGGTGGTCAAGGACCCCGACGGCGCGGTGGCGCGGCAGTTCCGCGACGTCGCCCGGCGCCTGGCGGCAAAGCTGTCGCTCAAGGCCAGAGACTACACCCAGGCATTCCCGAAAATCATGATTCAGAACGATTGAAATGACGATCAAATCCGACCGCTGGATCCGGCGCATGGTGGAAGATCACCGGATGATCGAGCCCTTCGAAGCAAATCAAATCCGCTACAACGGCGAGGAACGGATAATTTCGTTCGGAACTTCAAGCTATGGCTATGACATTCGCTGTGCCAGCGATTTCAAAATATTCACTAATATCAACTCTGCCGTCGTCGACCCGAAAAATTTCGACGACAACAGCTTCGTCGATATTCAGTCCGACATCTGTATCATTCCGCCGAATTCATTCGCCCTTGCTCGCACCGTGGAATACTTTCGTATTCCTCGTAATGTGTTGACTATTTGTCTCGGAAAATCCACCTATGCACGCTGTGGGATTATCGTCAACGTCACGCCGCTCGAACCGGAGTGGGAAGGTCACGTCACGCTGGAATTTTCGAACACTACGCCGCTGCCGGCGAAAATTTACGCGAATGAGGGTGTCGCTCAGGTGATCTTTTTCGAGTCTGACGAGCCCTGTGAGCTATCGTACAAAGATCGCGACGGTAAGTACCAAGGCCAGAAAGGGGTCACCTTACCGAAAATATAGGGTTGGGTTGCCAGGTTATATAGTCAGGCGCTTCGCGCCGGGTTTAACTGGATACGATGGCGGTCGAGACCGAAATTGCTGCCACGCCCATGCGACCGGTGGGGTTGCGGAGGCGGTTTGCGGCGATTGGTTATGATTCGTTGCTTCTCACGGCCGTATTGTTCGTGGGGACGGCGATGTTGCTGCCTTTCAGAGGCGGTGAGGCGATTCGTGCCGGTGATGTTTGGTATACGGCTTACCTGGTAGCCCTGTCATTCGGTTACTTCGGGTGGTTCTGGACCCATGGGGGCCAGACTCTCGGTATGCGCAGCTGGCGCATTCGCCTGGTGGGCGCAGATCAAAACGGCGCCAACTGGCGGCAAGCACTGGTGCGTTTCGTGAGCGCCTGCTTCTCGTGGCTCGCCTTCGGAGCCGGATTCGTCTGGCTGCTTGTGGATCCCGACCGGCTCACGTGGCATGACCGCGTCTCGCGAACCAGAATCGTCGATGTATCCTGACGCCTGACGTTTCGCGCGATCAGCCCACCCTGCGGAACATCCACACGGCCAGGATGAAAATCAGCAGCGTCGGCGCGCACGCGGCTACCATCGGATTCAAGCCGAAGGCGAGTCCCAGGTGGCCGGCAAGCTGTTCCATCAGCAGGAAAGATACGGCAATGACAATTCCGGCCAGGATGCGTTGACCAATGCCGACCGACCCGAGACGCCCCAGCACCAATGGCAGGGCGATGAAGATCATCACCACGGTAGTAAAGGGATGAATGATCTTGCTCCACAACGCCAGCTCGTAACGCCCCGTGTCGAGTCCGTTCGATTGCAAATAGTCGATATAGCGCATGAGACCCAGGATGGAGAGGCTCGCCAAACGCACCGAGACCACATCGGCAAGCTCCGGCTTGAAACGGGAGTGCCAATCCGCCTCGACGACATTGCGTCCGACCACACCATCGGTTCCGATTATGGATTGACGGATCCCCTCGAGAGTCCACTCGCCGTCCTTGTATATGCCGCTGTCGGCATAAGTGGCGACGCGTAGTCGGTGCTCATCGTCGAACTCATAAATGTAGAGCTCGTTCATCCGATCGCCGGCCAGAACCTGCCCGACGTTTATGAACATATTACCGTCACGGACCCAGAAGCCGCTTCCGGATCCGAGCGCGTAGTTGTCCGACAGCGCCGTCGCTCGGCGCTGATGCGCGAGTTGCTCGGTGTAAGGAGATACGACCTCGCCCACCAGCACCGATGCCAACACAAGCACGACCGCCGCCTTCATCGCGGCACCGGCAATGCGCAGCGAAGAGACGCCGGTGGCGCGAATGACGACCAACTCCCGATGGGCGGCCAATGATCCGAGCCCGATCAGGCTGCCGATCACGCCTGCCATGGGAAACAGGATGAAGATTCGATTGGGCGTTGTCAGCAACATGTACTCCACCGCTGCCTGCGTCGTGTAGCGGCCTTTGCCGACATCGCTCAGATCATCGAGAAACTCAACCAGCGAGAAGATCGCCAGCAACGTGAGCAGCGTCAACAGCGAGTCCCTGATGACGTGAAAGCCGATGTGCCGATCCAGAATCCTCATGCTACTTGGTCTTTCCTGTCGCGCCGTCTCAGCTTCGGTACGCGGCCGGAAGACTGAATGTAGAGCAGCGAGGCGACGATCAATGCAATCAGCAGATGTACCGGCCAGATTCCTATCGCGGTGCTGACCTCGCCACGTTCGACAAAAGTCTGCATGACGCCCACGGCGTTTCCGTACAGGAAGTAGATGGCGACCCCCATGACAAGCTTCGTGTACTTCCCCTGCCTGGGCAGCGTCCGCGCCAGCGGAATTGCGAGCATCCCCAGAAGAAGAAGTGAAATCGGTTGTGAAATCCGCCACTGCAGCTCCGCCACATACGCCGGATAGGGAGCCTTGAGAAGATCCAGCGTTCGAGTGGCGTTCGCCTTGCTTAACACCGTTTGGGAACGCTCCTGGTCGATGCGAAAACCATGCTTCGCGAATCGATAAATCGTGTAGTCGACGCTCCCCGGAGAGCCGGAATACCGGTATCCATCCTCGAGCACGATATACCGCCCGGTCTTCTCCTCGTTTCCGCTGAAGCGCGCCCTTTTCGCCACCAGGAGATTCTGTTGTCCTCCTATGGTCAGCTTCGCGAACACGTTCTCCATCTCACGTTTGTCCGCCGACAGGGATTCGGTATACGCAACCATCTCGCCGCCCCTGAACTCCAGGAACCGACCCGGCAGAACGCCGCTGATCTCCGCCTGCGCCTGCGCCTGCGCCCACACCACGTCGCGCTTCGCCAGCGCTTCGGGCGACAGATACAGAGAGATGACGGAAGCCGCCAGCGCAAATCCCAGTAGAAACCGGAATATGCTCAGATTGACCCGGCGCGGGCCGATCCCGCCTGCCCACATGGCCACGATTTCACTATCTGAATACAGCCTGCCGAGCGCCAGCAGGATGGCGACGTAGAGTGACACGGGCAGCAACATGGACAGTTTACCGATGAGTTTGAGCATCAATAGCTGGAATACGAAGACGCTCGAAAAGACGCTCGTCGACATTTCGGCGAGCAACCGGACGAATGTGACGGCAAAGGTAATCAGCAGCAGAATAGAAAAAACCGCAAAGAAGGAATGCAGTATTTCTCGAATCAAGTAACGCTGAACTATCAAGTCGCTTCCAGGATTAAGAACGTGACTTTACGATCCGTGGCTCGAAAGCATAAACTGCGCGCCTGGTGCGCCGCAGCCGGCAGTCAGGTCGGATAGCGTCGATAGTACCAGAGAATACGCAGGGTAAAGATCAATGGATTTCAGAGTAAGCAAGGTAGCCGCCGACAAGCAGCCGGCATCCTGCATCGTGGTTGGCATCTACGAGTCGCGTCGGCTCTCCCCGGCCGCGCAAACCATCAACGACGCCAGTGGCGGCGAGCTCCTCAAGCTTATACGTCGTTTCGAGATGCAGGGTTCCACCGGCGACGCCCTGGCGCTGAACAACTTGCCCGACATCAGGGCCCGGCAGGTGTTGCTGGTCGGTTGTGGGAAAAAGGGCGCAATGCCGGCGAGCCAATACGGGCGGCTGCTGGCAGCTGGCGCGAAAGAACTGGCCGTGAGCGGCGTCAAAGACGCCATCGTGTATCTGGCCGAGCTCGAGGTCGAAGATCGGGATGTCTACTGGAAGATCCGGCAAATCGTAGAGGCCATGCGCGACGCCGTGTATCGATTCGATCAGCTCAAGAGCGATGCCAGCACCGTCAAGCGGCCGAAAATTCGCCGGCTGGTTTGTGCGATCACTTCGCAACGGGACAAGCGCCACGCCGAAGAAGGAATGCGCCACGGCATAGGAATTTCCGATGGCGTCGACCTGGCCAGAGATCTCGGAAACCTTCCAGGCAACATCTGCACGCCCACATATCTCGCGCAGCGTGCCCGCCAGATGGCGCGCAGCCACAAGTCCATCAAAGTACGCGTGCTCGGTGAGCCCGAGATGAAACGCCTTGGCATGGGCACCCTGCTTTCGGTCGCACGAGGAAGCCAGGAACCCGCCAGGCTTATCACGCTCGAGTACCGGGGCAGCCGCTCGCGGAAACGACCTGCGGTACTGATCGGCAAGGGCGTTACCTTCGATTCCGGCGGTATTTCCATCAAGCCCGCCGCCCAGATGGACGAGATGAAGTTCGACATGTGCGGAGCGGCGAGCGTGATGGGCACCGTAAAAATGGCGGCGAGCCTGGCGTTGCCAGTCAACCTGGTGGGCATCGTGGCAGCTACCGAGAACCTTCCGGGGAGTGCCGCCAGCAAGCCGGGCGATATCTACACCAGCATGTCCGGCCAGAGTGTCGAGGTGTTGAATACCGACGCCGAAGGACGACTGGTGCTTTGCGACGCTCTCACCTACGCGAGTCGCTTCGAGCCGGATGTGGTGGTGGATATCGCGACCCTCACGGGAGCCTGCGTCATCGCCCTCGGTGCCCAGGCCGCAGGACTGTTCAGCAACGACGACCGGCTTGCGGACTCGCTGCTCGGTGCCGGTGAATTCAGCCACGACCGTGCCTGGCGTCTGCCCCTGTGGGATGAGTACGGGGAAGCCCTGAAGAGCAACTTTGCCGACCTGGCCAATATAGGCGGACGCGAGGCCGGCGCCATCACGGCCGCCAGCTTTCTGTCCCGATTTGCCAGCGACTATCGCTGGGCGCACCTGGATATTGCCGGGGTTGCCTGGCGAGGTGGAAAGAGCAAAGGCGCCACCGGCCGGCCGGTGCGCCTGCTGTCACAGTTCCTGCTGGACCGCGCCGGGCGCAACCGCGTAAGCTAATTGGATTGTTGAAATCTCGCGCGTCGGCGCGGGGCTATCAATGCAAGTTGATTTTTATATTCTGGAAACGGCGGCTGCGCACGAGCAGCTCCGCACCGCCTGCCGGTTGGCGGAGAAGGCGTGGCACAAGGGCCATCGTGTATTCATCCACACGGACTCGAAGGAGACCGCCAGGAGCCTCGACGACATGCTCTGGACCTACCGGCAGGACAGTTTCGTGCCCCACGCGCTGTTTAGCGGTCAAACGGAGCCCGACGTTGAACCCGTCGAACCTGTTCTGGTGGGAGACGGAACGGCCGAGCCCACGAATATCGACGTTCTGATCAATCTCACCGAATCGGTTCCGTCATTCGCGCACAAGAGCGCCCGCATCGCTGAAATTGTCGGCGCCGGCGAATCGGCGCGGCACGCGGGCCGCACGCGCTACCGGGACTACCGAGACCGGGGCATTTCGATCCAGCAGCACAATCTCTGACGACGGCATGAATAAGGACTCCCCCGATAAAGTTACCGGTGGCAGCCACCAGGGCGCCGGCCCGAGCGCCGCCGAAGAGTCACTGAGTGAAGCGCTCAACGGGCTCGAGCAAATTCTCGAGCAGAGAAAGCCTGCACCGCCCGGGGTTCACGAGCCCGACCGAGAGCAACCGAAACCGGGACTCGCCGATCCCCAGTACACGATTCCACTGCTCCACGACGTGGTCGTCCCGGGCGGCAACGAGCCGAACGAGCCGAACGAGCCGCTCTCCGACCAGCCCCGAGGGGAGGAGCCGCTGGAGCCCCGCGCCGAGGCAACCGAAGCGTGCCGCAAGCTCGCCGAGCGGCTCGCCAACGAGATTGAGGTCATCGTACAGGCCCGTACCGAGACGGCCGTCCAGGAAGCCGCAGAAGATATCCGGGAGCAGGTTCGCAATCATCTCGAAATCATGCTTCCGGAGCTCATCGAAGATCTGAACGCACTGAGGCGCCGGTAGCCGCGAAGCCGCACACCTCCCCCGAGAGCCTCCGCGGATATAAAAGGGGTCTGACCCCCCCATTATTCCCGCGGAGATTTTTCGAGCGATTTATGGACAAGACCTACGACCCACAGAAGATAGAGCAATCCTGGTACGAGGCCTGGGAGAAAAACGGCTATTTCGAACCAGGTGGCCAGGGCGATCCCTACTGCATCATGATCCCACCGCCGAACGTCACCGGCAGTCTGCACATGGGTCACGCATTCCAGATCACCATCATGGATGCCCTGATCCGATACCACCGCATGAAGGGCGATAACACCCTTTGGCAGGCTGGAACGGATCACGCTGGTATCGCGACACAAATCGTCGTCGAGCGTCAACTCAATGGCGAGGGACTCACCCGGCACGACATCGGCCGCGAGGAATTCCTGCGCCGCGTGTGGAAGTGGAAACGTCATTCCGGTGGTACCATCTCCCGGCAGCTGCGGCGCATGGGTGCCTCGGTGGACTGGGCCACCGAGCGCTTCACCATGGACGATGGGCTGTCGCAGGCGGTGCGCGAAACCTTCGTGCGTCTTTATGATGAAGGACTGATCTACCGCGGCAAACGCCTGGTGAACTGGGACCCGGTCCTGCACACGGCTGTCTCCGATCTGGAAGTGATCTCCGAAGAAGAGGACGGCTTCCTGTGGCACATTCGTTACCCCGTCTCGGACGGCGAAGGACACGTGGTGGTCGCGACCACGCGGCCAGAGACCATGCTCGGCGACACGGCAGTGGCCGTGCACCCCGACGATGAACGCTACCGCTATTTGATAGGCAAGCACGTTGAGTTGCCGCTCGCGAACCGGCGGATTCCGGTGATCGCCGACGACTACGTGGATCCCGAATTCGGCAGCGGCGCGCTCAAGATAACGCCTGCGCACGATTTCAACGACTACGTCGTCGGCGAGCGCCACGGTCTTGCGAAGATCAATATCTTCACCGTCGACGCGAAAACCAATGATGAAACACCGCCCCGCTACCGGGATTTGGACCGCTTCGAGGCGCGCAAACGCGTGGTCGCCGATCTGCAGGAACAAGGCTTACTCGTAAAGACCGAAGCGCACCGCATGAAAATTCCCCGCGGGGATCGATCTCATTCGGTCATCGAGCCGTTCCTGACCGATCAGTGGTTCGTCAAAGCCGCCCCCCTGGCGGCGCCCGCCATCGAGGCGGTGGAGGACGGACGCATTCGTTTCGTACCCGAAAACTGGTCGAAGACCTATTTCGAATGGATGCGCAACATCGACGACTGGTGTATCAGCCGGCAATTGTGGTGGGGACACCGCATCCCCGCCTGGTACGACGCGAACGGTCGAATCTACGTGGGCCGCAGTGAAGAGGAAGTACGGCAAAAGCACGGCCTGGCTGCATCGTTCGAGCTCGAGCAGGATGCGGATGTGCTCGACACCTGGTTCTCATCGGCCCTGTGGCCTTTCTCGACCCTGGGCTGGCCGGAGCAGACCGAGCGATTGAAAGTTTTTTATCCGGGTAGCGTGCTGGTGACCGGCTTCGACATCATATTCTTCTGGGTCGCGCGCATGATCATGATGGGCCTCAAGTTCATGGATGATGTGCCGTTCACGGAAGTCTACATCCACGGGCTGGTGCGCGACGCGGATGGCAACAAGATGTCGAAATCCAAAGGCAACATCCTGGACCCCCTGGATCTGGCCGACGGCATCGACTTGGAGTCGCTGGTGCAAAAGCGCACTACCGGGCTCATGCGCCCGGACATGGCCACGAGCATCGAAGCCGATACCCGGCGCCAATACCCGGACGGGATCCCCGCGTTTGGCACCGATGCCCTGCGATTCACCTTCTGCTCACTGGCCACCACCGGGCGGGACATTCGATTCGATCTGGGCCGCATCGAAGGCTATCGCAACTACTGCAACAAGCTCTGGAATGCGGCGCGCTTCGTCACACATCACACGGAGAACGAGGACTGCGGCCAGAACGGCGGCGACGTCGAACTGGGTCTCGCAGAGCGATGGATCATCTCGCTGCTGCAGATTACCGAGGACAAAGTCCGAACGGCCATCGAGCAATACCGGTTCGATCTCGCCGCGCAGGCTATCTACGAGTTCACCTGGAACGAATATTGCCCCTGGTATCTGGAGCTCGCAAAGCCCGTGCTCAGTGACGGCAACACCGACGCAGCGACCTTGAGAGGCACCCGCCGCACGCTGGTCAGAGTCCTGGAAACATTGCTGCGCCTTGCCCACCCCATGATTCCCTTCATCACGGAGGCCATCTGGCAGCGCATCGCGCCCATCGCCGGTCGCGGGGGTGCAACCATCATGCGCGAGCCCTACCCCGTATCGGATCCGCGGCGAATCGACCAGGCGAGCCTCGAGGACATCGACTGGGTGAAGGGTTTCGTACTGGCCGTGCGCCGGGTGCGTGGCGAGCAGAACATTCAGCCGAGTCGCCGAGTGCCGATTCTGCTGCAGAACGCATCCGAGCGGGATCGGAGCATGCTCGCGAGCTGTCGCAATTACCTGGATGACCTCGCGGGTCTCGAATCAGTTGCCATACTCGAGAAGGGGGAAGTCGCAGCAAAGAGCGCGGTGGGTCTGCTGGGAGAGACGAAAATTCTCATCCCCCTCGCGGGCCTCATCGACACCGAGGCCGAAACCGCACGGCTCGCGAAGGAAATCGAAAAGCACGCCAAAGACCTGGGACGCAGCGAGCAGAAGCTCGCGAATGCCAACTTCGTGGATCGCGCGCCGCCGGAAATCGTAGACAAGGAACGCGCACGGGCCCGGGAGCTGCGGGCCACCATCGGCAAGCTGGAGGAGCAGCGGGCATCCCTGGAGGGCGTCCAGCCCGCGGCGACCCCATCGGGTGAATAGTTGACTAAAACACTCAGGAATGTACACTTCTAGAGACCTCCACCCACGGGCCATGCCATGCGATTGACGACAAAGGGCCGATACGCGGTTACGGCCATGTTGGACCTGGCCATTCACCACGACCAGGGCCCCGTCGCCCTCGCCGATATCGCCAGACGCCAGGGCATTTCGCTGTCCTATCTGGAGCAGCTGTTCGCCCACCTGCGCAAGCGCGGGCTGGTGCGCAGCTCCCGGGGGCCGGGGGGTGGTTACCGGCTCGGCCGTGGGGCGGACCAGATCGCCGTCGTGGAGGTCATCGGCGCCGTCGACGAGTCCGTGGATGCGACCCGCTGCGGAGGCTTAGAGAACTGCCAGGGCGACGCCCGCTGTCTCACCCATGACTTGTGGCAGGATCTGAGCAAGCAGATTCACGATTTTCTCGGCGGAATCGATCTGGGTCAGCTGGTGGAGCGGCGCCGGGTACGCGAGGTGGCGGAACGCCAGGATCAGGTCCCGGTGGACATCAACGAGGGCGTCTCGTCCGGCGCCTGACCGGTGAGGCTCTTGAACGGGCGTTCGAAGGCCCCAATCTCTCCGACGACCTTCCAGGACACGATTTTGAGGACCAGGGATTAGTCATGGCTGTCATGCTCACGGATGCCGCCGCCGAGCGCATCAAGCGCTATCTCGCCGAACGGGGTTCCGGTGAGGGCTTGCGCGTGGGCATCAAGACCACGGGATGCTCCGGATTCGCCTACGTCGTCGATATCATCGATGAGATCGCCGAGGGCGACCGCATTTTTGAATCCCATGGCGTCAAGGTCATTATCGATGGCGACAGCCTGTCATTTCTCGACGGCACCACAATCGACTTCAGCCGCGAGGGATTGAACGAAGCCTTCAGCTACGACAATCCCAACGTCAAGAGCCTGTGTGGCTGCGGGGAAAGCTTCGGTATCTAGCCCCCCGGCCCGTAAACTGCTCCCGTCTTTTCCTGGTCGGCTGCGTTTCTTTCCACCCGACCCGGGGCTTATACTCAACCGTTTTCCGGCAAGAATCCTGGGGATCTGGATGGCGATCGAACGTACCCTTTCGATTATCAAACCCGATGCTGTGGCAAAGAATGCCGTCGGCGCAATCATCGCGCGCTTCGAGGAGGCCGGGCTGCGCGTGGTCGCCGCCCGGATGCTCCACTTGAACCGCAAGAAGGCCGAAGGCTTTTACGCTGTGCACAAGGAGCGGCCGTTTTTCCCTGAGCTGGTCGAATTCATGACATCGGGCCCGGTGCTGGTTCAGGTGCTGGAAGGGGAAGGTGCCGTGGACAAGAATCGCCAGATCATGGGCGCGACGAATCCCGCTGAAGCAGAACCCGGCACCATCCGCGCGGACTTCGCCGACGAGATAACCGAGAACGCGGTGCACGGATCGGACTCCCCGGAAAACGCGGCAACGGAGATCGCGTACTTTTTTTCGACCGAGGAGATTTGTCCCCGCACTCGTTGAACCGGAATCACTCGATGGACACACGCGACGAAGCCATCCAGACGACAGCCGTCCCCTCCGGCAGCGAGCCGGTCAATTTACTCGGCCTCACCCATGCGGGACTGGAGGACTATTTTCGGGCGATTGGGGCGCGGCCTTTCCGGGCCGTGCAGTTGCTGAAATGGATTCACCAGCAACGCGTTACCGATTTTTCCGCGATGACCAACCTCAGCAGGGAGCTGCGGGCACGGCTCGGGGCTGAGGCTGTTGTGCGGCTGCCCGAAGTCGTGGCCACGCAGAAATCGACCGACGGTACGACCAAGTGGCTGGTAAGGGTGGCGGCCGGCAACTGCATCGAGATGGTGTTCATCCCCGACGACCCGCGAGGAACGCTGTGCATATCATCCCAGGTTGGCTGTGCACTGAACTGTACATTCTGCTCCACGGCCCGGCAGGGATTCAATCGCAATCTGAGCAGCGCAGAAATCATCGCACAAGTCTGGCTCGCCAGGGCACTGCTGGAGAATGACGGGGCCGACAGGCGCGTGATCACGAATGTCGTGCTCATGGGTATGGGTGAACCGTTGCTGAACTTCGAAAACGTCGTCGATGCTCTGGATCTGATGCTGGAGGATAATGCCCACGGCTTCGCCAGGCGCCGCGTGACCCTCAGCACCGCGGGAGTGGTGCCGAAAATCGACGCACTCAAACAGCGCTGCCGGGTCAGTCTCGCCGTTTCGTTGCACGCTCCGAACGACCGGTTGCGCGACGAACTGGTACCACTTAACAAGCGCTATCCCATACGCGAGCTACTGGCAGCATGCCGACGCTATGTAGAAGACGACGCGAGAGAGAAAGTGACATTCGAGTACGTCCTGCTGGCGGGCGTCAACGACACGCGACAGCACGCGCGCGAACTCGCATCGCTGCTCGCAGACGTGCCGGCGAAGGTCAATCTCATTCCCTTCAATCCGTTTCCGCACAGCGGTTACGAATGTTCGCCGGTCCCGGTCATCGACGAATTCAGAGAGGTGCTCATGGCCAGGCGAATCATGACCATCACGCGCAAGACCCGGGGCGCCGACATCGACGCCGCCTGCGGGCAGCTGGCCGGTGAGGTGCAAGCCCGCAGCCGCCGCGTGCGGCTTCGCAACGCGAAGCAACCCGCGACTCCCGACAAGGCCACGGTGACGCTACCCGCGGAGCGGCTACAATCTTGATTGACGATATCCCGATCCGGGCGCAATCCGGCCGATTCCCGGACGAGTTCTATTTGCAATCCGGGACGCATATTCTGGCTACGGTGATGAAAAGCACCTTCCTCTGGCTCAGCATTTCCTTGCTTTGTGCCCTTCAGCTCGCATGCGCCACGGATCCCTCGAAGGGATCCCAGGCCGGACCGGGCGGGACGACCAACCAGCTCGCCAGGGTCAATACGCAGCTCGGCCTGGGGTATCTCGGTAACGGCCAGCTGGACCTGGCATGGGAGCGTCTCAACGCCGCGTTGATCGAGGATCCCGACTACGCCACGGCCCACAACGGCATCGCACTGGTTTACAGCCGGCTGAACGAATCCGGGAAGGCCGAGAAGCACTTCAAGCGCGCCATCGAGCTGAATCCGTCGGACTCGGCGGCACAGACCAACTATGGATCATTTCTGTGCGAGCAGGGGCGCATGGACGAAGGCGACAAGCACTTCTTGAAGGCCGTGGAGAATCCCCTCTACAAGAAGCCCGCCATGGCCTACAGCAACGCCGGCGTGTGCAAGCTCCGAGCCGATGATCCGGCGGGCGCCCAGGCCTATTTTCGTGCCGCCCTGCGTGCCAATCCGCGCTTCGCACCAGCGCTGGTGAACATGGCGGAGCTGAGCTTCGACGGCAACCAGTACCTGTCCGCGCGCGCCTACATGCAGCGCTACGAAGAGGTGAGCGGGCACAATTCCCACTCCCTGTGGCTCGGCATTCGCATCGAAGAAAAGCTCGGCGACAAAGACGCCGTTTCCAGCTTCGCGATGTTGCTGAAGGCGAGCTACCCGGATTCTCGGGAAACTCAGATGCTGCTCGAATCGGGGCTGCGATGACGGCAAGCGACACGACGACACGGGTGGTCTCGGAATCCGGCAACGACGTCGGTCCCGGTGAACGCCTGCGCGAGGCACGCGAAGCCGCGAAGTTGACAGTGGCCGAGGTGGCGTCGCGCATGCGCCTCAAGCCACGCGCCCTCGAACAACTGGAGAACGACAACTACGAGCGGCTGCACGGCCCCACCTTCGTGCGCGGCTATCTGAGCGGCTATGCGCGGCTGCTGGGCCTTCCCGAGCGACCGATCCTGGAAGCCTACGAGCGCCAGGGATTCGGCCCGCCGGCATTGGTTTCGGAGCTCGGCCGCACGCCGGAGGTGCATGTCAGCGACTTTCCGGTACGCATGGTGACCTACGTCATCGCCGGACTGCTGGTCGTGCTGGTGGTGCTGTGGTGGCAAAGCCGGCAGCTCCAACCCGGCGCCCCGGCGCTGGCGGACGTTATCGGCGAGTCGGTTCAGCAGACTTCCGAACCACCGGTAGACGATGGCGGGCGGGCGGACTTCCCGGCGGCGACGGGCGTCGCCGCCAGCCTGGCGCCGGCGGTGGAGACGAGCGAGCCACCGACAACGGAGGACCCCTCCGCGACCACCGCTGAAGGCGACACCCAGCCGCTGCAAACGACGATGCGCGTCGAACAGACCGACGCGAGCGATGCAGCGCTCCAGCAGGCCCGGCCTGATGAAGGCGCGCTGGCCGACGATCCGCACCCGGATGCGGAAACAGGCACAGGGAACGGCAGCACTTCGGATGCCTCAGCCGCCACGCCTGACAATGAATCGGTGGGTGAGGCCGCGAGTGAGGCGAGAGGCGAAACGGACAGCAGCGCAGAAATCGTGGTGTCAATGCTCGATCCCGCCGAAGGCGACACCACGACCACCCCCTCGGACGTGGAGGAAGAGGCCGCGCAAGCGCCGCGCCCGGCGCCATTGCCCGGCTCCGACGTGCTGGCCATCGAACTCGCCACGGAATCCTGGGTCGAAATTTACGACCGCGGCGGCGGCCGTCTCTTCTACAGCCTCGCGCGGGAAGGCAGCGAGATAGTCGTTCAGGGCGCGGGGCCCATGCGCGTGCTCCTCGGTGACGTGGAGGGTGCGGTAGTGGCGTACAACGGCGAGCCCTATGATCTCAGCCGCTACCAGGGACGCAGCGTGGTGCACTTCACGGTCGGTGAACTGTCCAGCACCACGGAGCCGGAGCCGCCCGCGCCGGCGGCGGAGCCCCTTACCCGGGAAACACGGGAGCCGACGACGGGTGAGGGCGAACACGCAGTGGTGAACGCCAGCGAATCACTCGAGTCCAGGGATGGACGAGGTAGGGCAATGCCTGGAGCAATTGCCGAGATCGCGCCCGCGCCGCAACCGATCCCAGCCGCTACCGCGCCGGTGCGGGAAACCACCTTGCCTGCACCCACGACCAGCGTGCCGCAGACCACGCTCGGCCACAGCCAGCCGGATTCCTGAGTCCAGGCAGCAGAATAGTCCGGTCGCGCCACGCAAATCTGCCAGGCAAATCTGCTAGAATCCGCCCTCCGAAATGCGCCTGCCCGTATTACCGCGGCGCATCCTAGAGCACTCCTGACATGAAAGCGATTCAGGCGATTCGCGGGATGAAGGATATCCCGCCCGCAGAGACTCCGGTGTGGCGTCGGCTGGAAGACGCCGCGCGTGAGGTCCTCGCCGGTTACGGCTATCAGGAGCTGCGCCCCCCCGTAGTGGAGAAAACCGAGCTGTTTCGGCGCTCGGTGGGCGAGGGCACGGACATCGTGGAAAAGGAGATGTACACCTTCGACGACCGTAACGACGAAAGCCTGACCCTGCGCCCGGAGTGCACGGCGGGCTGCGTACGCGCCGCCATCGAGCACGGCTGGCTCCGCGGTCGCGGCCAGCGCCTGTGGCATATCGGTCCCATGTTCCGCTACGAGAGGCCACAGAAGGGCCGCTACCGGCAGTTTCATCAGCTGGATGTCGAGGCCCTGGGATTTCCGGGGCCGGATGTCGACGCCGAGCTGATATTGCTATGCGCGCGCCTCTGGCGGCGCCTGGGTCTCACCGGGTTGCGCCTGGAGATCAACACGCTCGGCTCGCGGGAAATACAGGACTCCTACCGGGATCGGCTGGTGGACTATTTGACCGCCCATGAAAAGGAGCTGGACGAAGACAGCCAACGGCGATTAGGCAGTAACCCTCTGCGCATCCTGGACAGCAAGAACCCGAATTTGCGGGCAATACTCGAGGCCGCGCCGCGCATCGTCGACAGCCTCGACGACGACTCACGCAAACACTTCGAGCAACTGCAAGCGATGCTCGAGGCGTGTGACGTCGCGTTCCGGGTGAATCCGCGACTGGTCCGCGGACTGGATTACTACACAGGCACGGTATTCGAATGGATTACCGACGATCTGGGCGCCCAGGGAGCCGTGTGCGGCGGCGGGCGCTACGACGGCCTGGTGGAGGAGATAGGCGGCACCCCGACCCCCGCCACCGGCTTCGCCGTCGGTCTGGAGCGAGTCGTCGCCCTGATCAATACGCAGGAAGACGCACCCACCGCTCGCCCCCCCCACGCTTATCTTCTGGCGGTCGGCGACGAGGCGCAGCGCGCTGCGCATGCGCTGGCTGAACAACTGCGCGATGCATTGCCTCGACTGCGGCTGCTGGTGGATGCCGGCCCCGGCAACTTCAAGCGTAAAATGAAATCTGCCGACCGGAGCTTGGCGGACGTCGCTCTGATTCTGGGTGAGGACGAAGTCCGTGAGCAACAGATTACCTGCAAGAACATGCGTGGCGACGGTGGGCAGCTGACAGTGGGCCGCTCACAGATGGTCGGTACAGTGAAGGCACGTGTCAAATTAGACGACTGACAAACCGAGAGACGAGGCGTGGATACGGAACAGGAAGAACTGGAAGCACTACAGAAGTGGTGGAAGGAAAACGGCCGTGCCGTGGTCGTGGGCCTGGTGCTGGGCCTTGGCGGCGTATTTGGCTGGACGGCGTGGCAAAGCCGGGCCGAGGCCACGGCGGAGCAAGTGTCCGTGGTATATCAGTCGATGGTCGAGATGGCGGCGTCGGATGACCACGCGGAGGCGTTGCTTCGGGCCGACCGAATAATCCGAGAGCAGCCCGACAGCGAATACGCTGCGCTGGCGGGATTGTTGGGCGCCAAGAGCGCCTTCGCGATCGACCGCACCGATGACGCCAATCGCTTTCTCGGATGGGTAGTCGAAAACGCTAGCCGCGCCGAGCTTCGGGACGTGGCACGCATTCGCAGCGCACGGCTTCTACTCCATCAAGGCGAACCGGACGCGGCAATCGCGATGCTCGCCGAGATCAGCACATCCGCCTTCGCCGCCACCGTCGAGGAACTGCGCGGTGACATACTCATCGACGATCGGCAAAGCGAAGCCGCCGCCAAAGCCTACGAGACGGCGCTCGCGAGTGACTCCATGACCAGCGGAACGCGCGCGCGCCTGCAGATGAAGCTGGACGACCTGGGACACCGCGACGGCTCCAGCCAATCGCAATGAGTTCCCCGGCCCGATCCATCGAGACCCTGCTGGTGCTTGGCGGGCTGCTGCTGGTGAGCGGATGCACCGCCATCGGTAACCTGTTCGACAGCTCGGACAACACGGCCGAGCCGGCGGAACTCGTTGACTTCGAACCCACCATCAAGGTGCGCACGGTATGGCAACGCCGCGTCGGCTCCGGCGCCGGCAAGCTGTTCCTCAAATTACGCCCGGCGGTCGACGGCGATCACGTCTATGCGGCGACCCGCGGAGGCCGTGTTCGTGCTTTCGATGCCAGAACCGGTGAATCGATCTGGGATACGGACACCGACAGCCCACTTTCCGGCGGACCCGGTGTCGGTGACGGGCTGGTTCTGGTAGGCACCAGCGATGGCGAAGTGCTGGCTCTCGGCAAGAAGGAAGGCGAGATCAAGTGGCGCGCGCGGGTCTCCAGCGAAGTGCTGTCCTCGCCGGTGGCGCAGGGCGGGATTGCCGTTGCCCGAACCATCGATGGGAAGCTCTTCGGCCTGAGCACCGATGACGGCACGCGGTTGTGGATTTACGATCGAACCGCTCCGGTGCTGACGCTGAGAGGCACCAGCTCGCCGGCATTGGCCCTGGGAACAGCCATTGCCGGCTTCGACAACGGACGGGTGGCAGCGATCGCCTTGAGCAACGGCCAACCGCTGTGGGAAACGCGCGTTGCAGTGCCAAGGGGGCGCTCGGAGCTGGAGCGAATGGTCGACATCGATGCCGATCCAATCATCAAGGACAAGACCGTATACGCGGTCACCTATCAGGGTCAGATTGCGGCGTTGAAACTGTTCGGCGGCGAAGTTATCTGGCGCCGGGACATGTCGTCTCATGCGGGCCTCGGAGTCGGCCCGGATAATGTTTACGTCACCGACGAATCGAGCCACGTATGGGCTCTGAACCGGTCGAACAGCGCCTCCATGTGGCGACAGTCGAAGCTGGAAGCGCGCCGTGTGTCACCGCCGGCGGTCTTCGATCAGTTCGTCGTCGTCGGCGATCTCGACGGCTACGTGCACTGGCTGCGAAGGGAGGACGGCCAGTTCGCAGCGCGGGTAAGAATCGACAGCGACAGCATCGTCGCGGCTCCGGTGGCAACCGCCTTCGCGGTTTACGTATACGGCAGCGGCGGTGAGCTTGCTGCCCTTCAAGTCGTTCAGTGATCGTCGGCTGCTCTACGCCCGGCGCTGCGCCCTGCAGGTTCCACATCTGAACGCGCCATCCGATGTCGTCATGGACCACCATTCCGATCGCCCCGCACTGCTCCCCGTCATCGCTATTGTCGGGCGCCCCAATGTCGGTAAATCGACCCTTTTCAACTGTTTGACCCGTACGCGTGATGCCTTGGTGGCCGACGAGCCCGGACTTACCAGGGATCGCAAGTACGGCATTGCCGGTAAGGGGACCGAAACCGGCGCCTATGTGGTCGTCGACACCGGCGGTCTTACCGACGCGGCAAATCCCTTAGCGCGGGCGATATCCGCCCAGGCCCTGCACGCCGTTGAGGAATCCGATGCCGTCATATTCATGGTGGATGGGCGCCAGGGTCTGACCGCCGGCGACCAGGACATCGCGTCCCAGCTCCGCGTTACGGGAAAAGCGATCACCATCGCCGTCAACAAGACCGAAGGCCTGGATGCCGACATCGCAACCGGCGAGTTTCACGCCCTCGGCCTCGCCGAGCCGTGCCCCATCTCCGCGGCCCACCACCGCGGCATTCGGGCACTCGTCGAAGCGGTGCTTGCCCGTATTCCTCCATCACCCGAAGTGCCACGGGATGAAACCGATGGTGTAAAGGTCGCGATCGTCGGCCGGCCCAACGTGGGTAAGTCGACCCTCATCAATCACCTGCTCGGCGAGGATCGGCTTCTTGCCCTCGATACGCCGGGCACTACCCGCGACAGCGTGCGGGTACCGTTTCGTCGCGGTGGCAAACACTACACGCTCATCGACACCGCGGGCATTCGCCGCCGGAGCCGGGTAACGGAAAAGGTAGAAAAATTCAGCGTGGTCAAATCCCTGCAGGCCATCGCGGCGGCCGATGTCGTTATCGTCGTGCTCGATGCCGCAGAAGGTGTCACGGACCAGGACGCAGGGCTCCTGGGAATGGTCCTCGATGCGGGCCGCGCGCTGACTATTGCCATCAACAAGTGGGATTGTATGGACGCGTCGGACAAGCGCCTCGTGCGAAGCAATGCCGACCGCAAGCTCACCTTCCTGGGATACGTGACCGTGCACTACACATCTGCGTTGAAAGGCACGGGACTGCGGCGACTGTTCGCCTCCGTGGACCAGGCGTGGCGCTCGGCGTCGCGAAAGATGGCCACGCCCGAGCTCAACGGGGTACTCACAAAGGCGCTGCTGAGGAACCCTCCTCCCGTAGTGCGCGGGCGGCGCATCAAACTCCGCTATGCCCACCAGGGAGGCTCGAGCCCTCCGCTGATCGTCATTCACGGCAATCAAACGGACAAGATACCGGACAACTACCGGCGCTATCTGGTACGCGCATTCCGCGAGAATCTGCGGCTGCACGGCACGCCGATTCAGCTCGAGTTCAAGAGCGGGGAGAACCCCTATAAGGGCCGCAAGAACGTCATCACACCGCGCCAGCAGCGCAGGCGCAAGCGTTTGATAAAGCATGTGAGGCGCAAGTGAGACGCAAGTAAAAGCTAAGGGGACAGATTTGAAATCTGTCCCCTCCTGTCCCCTCCCTCAGGCTATTTCAACTGCTGGTGTAGCAGACCCAGAATGCGGTCGGCAGTCTCGCCATGCTCGCGCTTGCCATCGGTATCGAGAATAACGATCTGGGTCGTCGACTGTTTGCCCACCAGGCTGACGAGATACTCATTCTGATCGAGCGGCTCGTCGTCACCCCAGAACTTCAAGGTCCCGAAAAAGCTGTCGTCCTTCCCTGAATCCACCTTATCGGTGTCTATATAACGCACGTAGTAGAGCCCACGGGAGCGATCCCGATCTTCGACGGTGAAGCCGACGCGGTCCAACGCCAGGCCCGTTCGGCGCCAGGCACGGGAGAAATTATCCTGCAGGTCGAGCACGCTCGCGCCCTCGCCGTCGCGCACGATATGGGCACGCGGGGGTCGCTCCGCGGCCGCGGCCACGAGAGTCGTGGCGGCGTCCTTCTTGATACCGAAGGTGATGACCAGGCGGCTCAGCATCTCCGCCTCGAGTTCCGGGTCCGATGGCCTGGGCTGCCAGACGTACACCTCTTCGCTGCCGGTGGCATCCAACGCGCGGGAAAGCTTACCGGTGGAGACATACTCCGCCCCGCGGTGAGAAACGTACACCTCGGTGGTTTCGGGGATCGTACCGCGCTCCAGACGCGTACGATACATGTCACGCGTGGTCGCGCCATACAGCTCGCTGGAGAGCTTGCTGAAGAAATTCGAAATCGCGCCGCCATCGAATATCGTCCGCTTCTCGGCCCAATCCGTTTCCATTATGCCGATGCTGGGGTCCTCCAACTGGATGAGGAAGCCCTGGGATAGCCAGAAATCCCGCACTTTCGGCCACACCACGCCGGGTGGCACGTCGACGATCAGCCAGCGATCGCTGCCGGCGCGCTCGATTCGCACGCCGTTCAGCCGTGGCAGCACGCCGTTGACACTCGCCATCGCCACCTGGGTACCATCCACATAGGCGGAGTAAGTGGCGCTTCCCTGGGCAAGTGAAGGCACCACCATGGTGTCGTTGAGCGTTGCGCTACTCAAGTCCGGTGGCACCTCCAGGGGTGGAGCGGTCTTGCTCGACTTGTAGGCTGCCTCCCTCTCGGGGAGGATTGGATCGAGTAGATCGTCGGCCGTACCACTGCAGGCCGCCAGACCCAGTGCCAATAACGAGCCCGCGGCGAGCAAAAGCGGTCGCGAAATTTGCCTGCTCATAGCCCCTCCTCCGGCTCTACGCCGGCACCCGTTCCGCATCATGCATCGCCCGGCGGACACGCTCATGGTAGATCTCCGACAGGGGTGTCAGCGGTAACCGAATACCATCCTGAATCTTTCCCATGTCCCGCAACGCCCACTTCGCCGGAATCGGGTTGGATTCGAAAAACATCGCGGCGTGAAGATCACGTAATCTGTCGTCCACACGACGGGCGCCTTCCAGGTCGCCATCCAGCGCCAGAGTGCACATCTCGTGCATGGCCGCCGGCGCCACATTCGCCGTGACAGAAATCACTCCCCGTGCTCCGGCCAGTATGCCCTGCAACGCGAGATGGTCTTCACCGCTGAGAACGTCAAACTCGGATCCGCAACGCGATACCAGCTCACCGAAGCGCTCGAGCTCACCGCTCGCTTCCTTGATGCCGACGATGTTGTCGACGCGCGACAGTTGCTCGACCACGTCGGGCAACATGTCACAGGCTGTACGTCCGGGCACATTGTAAAGAATCTGTGGAATGTCCACCGCATCTGCAACGGCCTTGAAATGCAGATAAAGGCCGTGCTGGGTGGGCTTGTTGTAGTAGGGGGTGACGAGCAGGCAGGCATCCACGCCTGCGTCCTTCGCCATGTTCGTCAAGTGGATCGCTTCGCGGGTGGCGTTCGCGCCGGTACCACCGATGACGGGCAGCCGACCGGCGGCGAGCTCCACCACACGGCGGATGACGTAGCAGTGCTCCTCGGGGTCCAGGGTCGCGGATTCGCCGGTAGTGCCCACCGCGACGATAGCGTCGGTGCCGCTATCGACATGGAATTCGACCAAGTCTGCGAGTGCGGCGTCGTCCACCTCACCGTCGCGGTTCATGGGCGTCACCATGGCCACGATGCTGCCTCGAAACATCCCCTCCTCCGCACAATCGAATCAATATATTATGCTACTTCGCTCGGCTCGACATGGCAATATTCGCCCCCCCGGCCCGGCTCCGGGCCGGGGGGGCGCAGTCATTGCCCGCCGGGCAGTGCGTTATACTTGGCGTCGCCGGAGCTGGAGGGGTTTGCGCATACCCCGAGGCAGCAGGGCACCCTTTGAGGGGCGAACACGAGAAAACCCACCGGAGCTACATGGACACTCACCTCGTCATCTCGGCCATCGGACACGATCGGCCCGGTCTGATAGACGAATTTTCCCGCGCCATCCTGGATTGCGGCTGCAATATCGGCGACAGCCGCATGGCGGTGCTGGGAAGCGAGCTTGCCATGATGATGGCCCTGTCCGGGCATTGGAATGCCATCGCCAAGCTCGAGAATCTGTTGCCGAAGCTCGAAGAAAGCCTCGGCGTCAAGATCATCAGTAAACGTTCAGAGGCACGCGTCGGAACGGAAAACCTGATTCCATACGGTGTCGAAGTCGTCTCAATCGACCATCCCGGAATTGTTCATCAGGTCGCGAATTTCTTCTCGAGACGCGGAATCAACGTCGAGGACCTGTACACGAGCTGCTACCCGGCGCCACACACAGGTGCCGCCATGTTCGCATTGCACATGACCATCGGCATACCGGCCGACTCGGCGATCGCGTCGGTGCGCGGTGACTTCATGGATTTCTGCGACGACCTGAATCTCGACGCCATGATGGCGCCGGTAAAATAGGCCAACTCCGGTACCAGACCCACGATAATGCGTAAACGCAAGTTACCCGGCCAACATCTGTTCGTTCTCGATACGAATGTTCTGATGCACGATCCATCGGCGATATTTCGTTTTCAAGAGCACGATATCTTCGTGCCCATGGTCGTGCTGGAGGAGCTGGATGCCGCAAAGAAGGGTTTGTCGGAAGTAGCCAGGAACGCGCGGCACGTAAGCCGGCTCCTCGACAGCCTCATTGGTGAGGCCGACCAGGACAGCATACTTGCGGGTCTTCCATTGCCCAGCGGAGGCGGCAACGGAAATCCGGGGCGGGTTTTTTTTCAGACCGAGGATGCCCGCCATGCCCTGCCGACATCGCTGCCGGGTGGGAATCCCGACAACAGCATTTTGAGCGTTGCGATTGCTTTGCAGCAGGCACGTCCGGACACGAGCACCGTCCTCGTATCGAAGGACATCAATCTGCGCATCAAAGCGCGCATCCTCGGTATTCGTGCCGAAGACTATCTCGACGACATGGTGCTGGATGACGCGAGCCTGCTCTACAACGGAATGACGGAATTGCCGCGATCGCTCCTGGACGGGCTCGCGTGCGAATCGGCGAAATGGCAACAGAGCGGCCGAACGTACGTCAAAGTGGATGAAACGCAGGCTCGGGCGTGGTCTCCCAATCAATGCCTGTACGTGC
Source organism: Salibacteraceae bacterium (assembly GCA_964194585.1). Taxonomy (GTDB): domain Bacteria; phylum Pseudomonadota; class Gammaproteobacteria; order HK1; family HK1; genus JAABYT01. Next base: position 27,702 of record CAXMNG010000265.1, read on the forward strand.
CCGACTCGGGAAAGCTCGATGTCATCTTCCGCGACCTGGGCGAAGGCGGCACGGCCATCGAGCCCGTCAGGGACTTTACGGAAAATGGAACCACGGTGTGGGGAATACACGCACGAAATCGCGAGCAGAATTTCGCCCTCAACCTGCTCATGGATCCGGAGCTGGACTTTGTTTCGCTGCTCGGGACTGCCGGCACCGGCAAGACGCTACTCGCGCTCGCCGCCGGTCTCGCGCAGACCCTCGAGGACAAGAGGTTTCGGGAGATTGTCATGACCCGTGCCACCGTTCCGGTCGGTGACGACATAGGTTTTCTACCGGGAACGGAGGAGGAGAAGATGGCGCCCTGGATGGGTGCTCTGATGGACAATCTAGAGGTGCTCACCGATTCCGATACCGGCGGTGACTGGGGGCGCGCCGCCACCAACGACCTGCTCCACAGCCGTATCAAAATTCGTTCCTTGAACTACATGCGGGGGCGCACCTTTCTCAATCGCTATGTGATCATCGACGAGGCCCAGAATCTGACGCGCAAGCAAATGACGACGCTGATCACACGCGCCGGACCCGGCACGAAAATCGTCTGTATCGGCAACATCGCCCAAATCGACACGCCGTATCTTTCCGAGACGACTTCCGGGCTCACCTATGTCGTCGACGGCTTCAAGCCATGGCGCCACAGCGGACACATAACGCTGCTGCGCGGCGAACGGTCGCGGCTGGTCGACTTCGCCGCAGAAGAGCTGGCATGACTTCCTGACGGGTCCCGGCCCTGCCCGGTTCACTCGTCACTCAGGTAGTGATCGGACCAGGCCAGGGCGATATTGAAGCTGATGGAGATGCGGGTGTCCTCGGAGAGGTTGGAGTGCACGGAGTGGTAGATTGACGAGTGCCACATCAGCATGGTGCCGGCCCTTGGCCTGACGGCGAACTCCCGACGGCTCAGCGCCTCGCCGTCCCGGGCCAGCATGTTCACTGCGGCCCTCGGGTCGTAGAAGCTGATGCCGGCGGAGCTCGCCGGCCCACCGGGGGCCGCTTCTTCCGGCGACTCCGGCACCTTCACGTAGTAGGTGCCGCTCAGGTAGGACCAGGCGTGATTGTGGGGCGCGTGGTAATCGCCGAGACGGTTGATGTTCGGCCAGGCGGTGGTCTTCCAGCCAACCCCGTAGTTCATGCCCACCTGATCCAGATACGCGCGGACGGTCTCGTCGATGCCCGTGCGCAGCCAGCGAATGCCATCGTGATCGATGTTGAGCAGGTCCACGTTCTGCCAGTTGCCGGCGGTGAGCTGATCGCTCTCCCGGTCCATCTCCTCCACCAGGGTGATGAGCGCGCGGTTGGGCTCCTCGCAGCCGATAAGCATGCGCCTGATCAGGATGGTGGGCCACAGGTTGTAAGTGTTCGGTTGCCAGCATGGTGCCTGGAAGCCGTCGCTCATGGGCTGCCCCCCCCGTCTTCCAGATGGATGTCGAACGCAACCCGCACCGCCGGCTCCCGGGAATGATTCGGATGCTCGAAGTAGCTTACGAAGGCGGGCCAGATGAGCAACAGGCCCGGCACCAGGGGCACGGTGTGGTGATAATCCAGGTAGGGATCGCGCCGGATGGAGTTCATGTTGATGCCGGTGCGCGGATCGTAGAAGGTCACGGAGGCCGGGCGCCGGTCCTCTCGGGCGCCGAGGCCTTCGTCGGAGGCCGGCGAGGTCACCACGTAGGTGCCCGCCAGGTAGGTGCCCGTGCGATTGCGCAGGGGCCGGATATCGGTGAAACGCTGGATGTCGAAGCGCCCGCTGACGCTGCAGCGAGGCGGCCTGGTAAAACCCGCCTCGCGCAGATAGGCGACGACGCCGTGAATGATGTTCGCTTTCAGCCAATCGACGCTGGCGTCGTCGCTGGCGAAGATGTTCTCGGCCGCCTGCTCCCGGGCGAGGACCTCGAGGCGCCGGGTCCGCTCCTCGTGGTCGGGCAGCGATTGGTGCAGAAAGGTGCTCGGCCACAACCGCAACAGCTCGAGCCCCGGCACCCCGTTTCCCATGCTGCAACCCCATCGAGCAAGAACGGCGCTCATGATATAACAAGCCGCCCTACCCGACAGCAGGGACCCGAAGTGTGGGCCATCATTCAGAGCGCTGTCGCGCCGCCAGTCTCCAGGACCACCTTCTCCTGTCTGGAGAAAAGCCTCCCGGCGCTCCACACGTAGTTCACCTCCCCCCATTGGCCGGCGCTCTGGAGGTCGGGGAAGAAACCCTTACCCTGAAAGTTCGCGCTGGTGTTGCAGAGCAGGGGAACCCCGGAGACGGCGTGATACGCCGTGAGCAGTTCGAAGATCAGCGGGTGCTCGTCGGCGTTGACCGTCTGCAACCGGGCGGTGCCGTCGAGATGCTGGATGGCTGGAATCCTGTCCTTCCAGGGAGGCCTCACCCGGTGGTCGTAGAGCATGAACGGGTCGGGGGAGCCGGGATCGAATATGTCCGGCGCGTGACTCTCCAGGCACACGGGCGCGACGGGACGGTACCCTTCCCTGCCCTTGACCCGGTTCAAGGTGTCCTTCATGGTGCCGCGGATGGGCGCGGCCAGGATGCTCCGGTTGCCCAGCGCCCGGGGCCCCAGCTCCGCCTTTCCGTCGAGAAACAGGACGGGCTCGTTGCTGCGGTGAATGATCTCGGCGAGCTCGCCCATGGAGCACGCCCGGGCATGCCATCCCGCCACCCCTCCGGGGACCTGAAATGGCGGTCCGCTGTAGACGTTCCACTTCAAGACCATGTTGCCCGTCAACGCCGCCATGGCGCAGCACGCCGTGCCGAGCGCGCTGCCGGCGTCGTTGGGAAACGGCGGGATCCACATGGCCTGGAACAGCCCGCTTCGCCGTATGGCCTGGTTCCACTTGATGTTCAGCGCGCAGCCGCCGGCATAGCAGAGGTTTCTCTCGTAGCCGGGGTTGGCGCTGGTGATCCGGTCCAGGGACTCGAGCAGCATTCTCTCCACGAAGCCGTGATACGACGCCATGACATCATCACCGTTCGCCGAGGCGAACTCGGTGCTGCCCTTGATGGCGCGGAGAAAATCCAGGTTCATGCCGTAGATATCCAGGATGTTCGAGTCGTCGAGCCCGGGGAGCCTGGCGGATACGTCCTTGAGCTGGGACATGAGCGGCTCGCGCTCGGTACCGTAGGCCAGATAGGCCATGACCTTGCCCGGTGTCCCCAGGGTCTCCCACTGGGAGGGATCCGGGGAGAACGGGCCGAGCCCGGCGGCCATCTCCGCGTACAGATCCCCGACGATGCTCGACAGCGGTCCCACGTTGACGAAGACTCCGGCCTCACCGTCGTAGTAGTGCATGTAGGGCACCATTCCCCCGTCCCAGCTCAGGACATAGGCGCTCTCGCGGGTGGCTGCGAAGGGGCTCGAGCAGTAGGCGCCGAGGGCATGGCCCGCGTAGTGGGGGTAGCTGATGTAGGGGATTGCCGCGTCGCGGTTGGGGGATGCGTCGAGCATGTCCCGGCCGAGAGGCGTCTGGATGTAGGGGGCGCGGGGCAGATGCACCTCCCGCTCTCCCCATCGAAAGATGTCCCTGCGCGGGTGCCACCCGTCGATGACGATGTGGTCCAGGTCGCCGAAAGCGTAGCCGTAGGCTTTCAGAATGCCCTCGACGATGGCGAGGTCGAACAACGGAGCGTGGCGGATGTTGTTTTGTAGCTTTTCCAGCTCGACGCTGAAGATCAGCGTGTCCCCCTCGATCAGGGCCACCGACCCGTCGTGCCCGAATTTGATGCCGCAAAGTCGCATGAGGTTGTGAACAGGTGCTCCCAAATGTCCTACGTCCAGGGCCCGGATTTCGCCCGGGGTCAACGCGGGCCGGGAGTACCCGGGGTTCGAGCCGGCGGCAAATCTATACGATCCAAGGTCCGTTTGCGACGCTTTTCCGGGGTGCGGCGAAGAATTAAGAGGATCGTTCTCCTAGGCCGCCTTTCCCTTGGACCTGGTCTTCGATTTGGGCTTCCTGGCCTTCGCTTTCGCGGCCACCGTGCTCGGCTCCGATTCGGCCGGGGCGCCATCGTCCGTGTGCATGCTGCGGATCTCACGCATGGCCACCGACAGCATTGCAAAATCCGCCTTGGGCCCGGCTTTGAGATCCGCGAGCACCTGGTGACAACGCTGTACCGCGGCATCGTTGTGTGTCACCCAGGCGGCGATACGCGAGCCGGCGTCCGACTTCTTCGAATCCTGGCGCAGCACGTCGCGGGTTAGAATGCATTCCTGAGCGTGGAGATCGTCGCGTAACGCGGCTCTGGCAAGCGCCTGCCAGCGGTTTTCCCTCGGCAAGGCAATTATCTGATCCCGCATCCAGTGCAGATCCAGCTCTTCGCCGAGTGAAAAGTAAACCGCCGATACGTCCTCGACGGACATCTGGTCCGATTTCGTCACTTCGACAATATCCAGCGCGCCGGAAAACAGTTCATTGTAAATTGCAACCCGCCGCGCCAGCTCTTCCGGAACATTGGCGGCGACCAGATGAGCGACGCTTTTCTCCATCTGCACGCGCCCATCTTCTGGAATCAGATCAGGAATCACCCGAGCCACCGCGCGGGCACCCTCCGCGAAGTAGGTTATGTTGGCGGCCACATCGAGCGGCTGCGGCCGATTGCGAAGCAGCCAACGCGACGCCCGCTCTACCAGTTTTCGTCCTTCGAGCAACAGATCGATCTGAACCTTTGCCGCGGCGATGTTGTCCAGTGCTTCGACCTCCGCCCACACCGCGGGCATGTCAAAAACCTGCCGGGCAATCATGTAGGCGCGGGAAATATCCGCGGGACCGGCTCCGGTCTCTTCGCGCAATCGAAATAAGAATGTCATCCCCGCCCTGTTGACTATTTCGTTGGCGAGCTCGGTGCTGATGATGTCGGGAGCGAGACGGTGTGAGGGCATGAAGTCACGAAAGCGATCCCTCAAAGGTGTCGGGAAGTAGTTGGTCAACTCTTCGCCATCCAGGCAGTCGACGGGAAGGTCGGATTCGAGCAGCTGCTTGAACAAACCGATCTTGACATAGGCGAGGAGCACCGAGAGCTCGGGCGCCGTCAGACCGCGACCGTCCGAGATGCGCTCGTCGATTTCCTCCTTGCCGGGCAGAAACTCGACCTCCCGGTTGAGATCCCCGTCGCGCTCGAGCTGACGCATCAGGCGCGCGTGCACTTCCAGCATCTGCGGCGCCTGGGCACGCGCCAGACTCATGGCCTGGGTTTGCACATAGTTGTTGCGTAGCACGAGGCTCCCTACCTCCTCGGTCATCTCCGCAAGCAATTGATTGCGCTGCTTGCCGGTCATATCGCCGTTCTGGACCACGTCGTCGAGCAGAATCTTGATGTTGACCTCGTGGTCGGAGCTGTCGACACCCGCCGAGTTGTCGATGGCATCGGTATACATGCGGCCGCCATTGGCGGCGAACTCGATCCTGCCGAGTTGCGTGAATCCCAGGTTCCCGCCTTCGCCGATGACCTTGCAACGCAACTCGGTGGCATCGATGCGCACACCGTCATTGGCCCGATCGCCTGCAGCGTCGTGATGCTCGTCCGCCGACTTCACGTAGGTCCCGATACCACCATTCCAGAGCAGATCCACCGATGCCCGCAACAGCGCCCTGATGAGGTCGTTGGGCGGCATGCTGGTATTTTCCACGTCCAGCAGCGACCGCATCTGCTCCGAAAGCGGAATCGACTTGGCCGAGCGAAGGAACACACCACCGCCCTTGGAAACGAGCTTCTGATCATAATCCTCCCAGCTCGATCGCGGTAAGGCAAACAAGCGTTCACGCTCCTTGAAGCTCGTTTCCGGGTCCGGGTCGGGATCCAGGAAGATGTGCAGATGGTTGAACGCACCGACCAGTTTGATATGTCTGGACAACAGCATGCCGTTGCCGAATACGTCACCGGCCATGTCGCCGATGCCGACGACACGGAAGTCGGTGGTCTGGATGTCGACACCCAGCTCGCGAAAATGCCGCTTTACCGACTCCCACGCTCCCCGCGCCGTGATTCCCATGACCTTGTGGTCGTAGCCCTGGGAGCCGCCGGAGGCGAAGGCGTCGCCCAGCCAGAAGCCGTAGTCCTGGGAAATTCCGTTGGCGATGTCGGAAAACGTGGCCGTCCCCTTGTCGGCGGCAACCACCAGATAGGGATCGTCGCCATCGTGGCGAACCACTCTGGAAGGCGGCACCACACTCCCCGCGACCAGATTGTCCGTGAGATCCAGCAGCCCGCCGATGAAAATTTTATAGCAGGCGATGCCTTCGGCCTGAATTTCTTGGCGACTTGCCCCCGACGGCAGCCTCTTCGGCACGAAGCCGCCCTTCGACCCGACCGGCACGATGACGGCATTCTTGACCATCTGCGCCTTGACGAGTCCCAGCACCTCGGTGCGGAAATCCTCACGGCGATCCGACCAGCGGAGTCCACCGCGGGCCACGGGTCCGCCGCGCAGATGCACGCCCTCGACGCGCGGTGAATAGACGAAGATTTCGAACATGGGCCGCGGCTCGGGCAGCTCGAGAACCTTTTTCGGATCGAACTTGAAAGACACATAGGACTTCGGTTCGCCGTTGTCCCCCGTCTGGTAGTAGTTGGTTCTCAACGTCGCCAGCATCGCACCGAAAATACTGCGCAGGATGCGGTCCTCGTCGAGATTCGCCACCGCGCCGAGGGCCGAACGAATCGCGGCAACCAGTTCGTCGCTCGAGTGCTCGGCGTCGCACTGTTGATCCGGGTCGAAGCGGGCATGAAACAGCTCCACCAGCATAGCGGCGATGTGCGGACTGAACGCGAGCGCGCGTTGAATGTAACGATGGCTGAATGTCCAGCCGGCCTGACGCAGGTACTTGGAATAGGCTCTGAGAATGACGATCTCGCGCCAGCCGAGCTTTGCGCGCAGCACCAGCCGATTGAATCCGTCGTTCTCCACGTCGCGGCGCCAGACCCGCGCGAATGTCTCCTGAAATTTATCCCGGATCTCGTCGAGATCGAATTCACGCTTGCCAGAATATGTCATGCTGAAGTCGTGCATCCACACGCACGTGCCGTCCGCGCGCCGAATCTCGCTGGGCCGTTCCTCCTCTACCCGCAGACCCATGTTCTCCAGCATGGGCAGGGCATCGGAAAGAGATATCGGACGATCGGCGTGAAACATTTTGAACTGCAAAAGCTCATCGGGCGCTTCCAGGGGCCGGTATAGGCTCATCGCCAGAGAGTGCTCCTCATCGGCCAGGGTCTCCATATGCTCGATGTCGTAAACAGCAATCTTAGGAACGTAGTGCTGGCGATAGTCGGCGCGAAAGGCATCACCATAGCGGCGAAAAAGACTCAAACCCCGCTCTTCGCCACAATGATCGAGTAGCGCATCGCGGAGATCGTCCGTCCAGCTACGGGTAACTTCGCACATACGTGTCTCGATTTCCGACACATCGAAATCTGCCTGGGAACCTGGCGGCACGCGCACGATGAAGCATAGGCGCGCGAGCACGGATCCCGAGAGGTGCACGTCGAACTCGATATCGTCGCCGCCCAGGTACTGCGCAAGAAGCTCCTGGATCGACAGACGGGTCTCGGAATCGTAATGGTCCCTCGGCACATAAATGATGCAGGAATAGAACCGTCCGTATGGATCGCGGTGGATGAAAAGGCGAAGGCGTTGACGCTCCTGCAGATGCAGGATGCCCATGGCCGTGGTGTAGAGCTCGTCATCGGAGATCTGGAACAACAGATCGCGAGGAAAAGTCTCCAGTATGTTAATCATTGCCTTGGCGGCGTGACTGCTGTCCGGGTAGCCCGCCTGCGAAATGACTCGCGCAACCTTCTCCCGTAACAGGGGAATTACGCGCGGGCTGCGATTGTAGGCGGCCGAGGTGTAGAGACCCAGGAACCGCCGTTCTCCGACGACCTTACCCTCGGCGTCGAAGCGTTTGATACCGATGTGATCCAGGTAGCCGGGGCGATGCATGGTGGCCCGCGCGTTGGCCTTGGTAATCACGAGCAAGGTGGGTACCCGGGCCAGTCGGCGAATCTCCGGCGGAAGGCTCGCGAAGGTCTGCGAGACATCGCCTCCGGACCTGTCCCGTTGCACGCCAAGCGTCGACATCGCGATAGCTCGCAGCTGCTCCTCGCCGTCCTGCTCCACCAGCTCGTACTCCCGAAACCCCATGTAGGTGAAGTTGTCGTCGCCTATCCATTCCAGAAAGGCCAAACCCTGCTCGAGCTCCTGGGCATCCACGGGCGGCGGGTGCGCTTTCAGATCGGCAATAATCTCGGAGAGCTTCTCGCGCATCGGTTGCCAATCCTCCACCGCGGCGGACACGTCGCGGAGCACGGTTTGGATATCGGCGACGATACCGTCCAGGATCTCCTGGTCCGTCTGCCGGTCGACCTCCAGATGCATGACCGCTTCGGTCGGGGATCCATCCTCGCGTGCGCCGCTCTCGAGAACCTCGACCACGCGGCCAGCGCCGTCACGCCGAAACTGCACCACCGGGTGAATGACGAGGTGCGTCGTGAGACCGCGTCGATTGAGCGCCATGCGCACGGAATCCACCAGGAAAGGCATGTCGTCGGTGGCGAGCTCGACAATCGTGTGGGTGGATTGCCAGCCGTGCTGCTCCAGCTGTGGGTTGTAGGCACGCAGCTTCGGTGTCCCCGCGGCGCGCGTGCGCAGGAAGTTCCAGTGGGCAAGCGCCGCTCCGTAGAGGTTGGCGACGTCGCTTTCCGCCAAATCCTCGAAGGCGGTGCCCGCGTAGTACTGA
>CAXMNG010000266.1:0-7763 GCA_964194585.1 Salibacteraceae bacterium
CCGCCATGCTCTTCATAGTTTTCATCTATCAGGGCAAAATTGAATACCCGCCTTACTCCCGGAGCAATAACGGGGCCGTGTATTCTTGCCCGATCAATCGTTTTCCCGATTGAATGCTTATTGATGAGGGTCCCTTGGGCGATAAATTTGCAGTGTTGATTTCTTTTCGAGAAATCCGCCCAATTAGGCCAGAGGAGATGTTCTGCGTTCGCGTCCATAGACAGGCCCGCTTTCTTCCCAAGTGAACTCAGCTGTTCAATCGCCGCACGAATTCCTGACCAATATTGGATTGATCGTCTGCATCGACTTCGCGACAACAAAAGAGCGCCACATCCAGGCAGTCGTAAAGAAGTGCCAGCGCGGCAAGTTTCAAATATTGTGCGCCAGTCAGTTTCTTCTTGCCGAACAAAAATCGGATAAACAATAAATCGCCCACATTTGCTGACTGCAGAAATTGGGGTCATTGTTCAGCACTATCGGTTTCAAGGTGCGCCCTCCGACGCCAATGATCTTCTGAAACTGTAGTTGCTGCTGAGAGAGAAAGGAGCACACATCCCCGAAAACGGCTGATCGACATAGTGCTCTATGAATCCCGCTTCGGTCACGATGGCGAGTACATTTTGCAACGTAGACGTACCGCCCTGGAATACGTCCAGCTCGGCCCCTTGAATATCGATCTTGATGAAATCCACGAAATCGAGATCGTGGCCAGAAGTAAAGTGATCGAGACTGGTCGTATTGACGCTGCTGACAGTCTTCACCCGGGCGACCTCCATGTTGTTGTACCTGTCCAGCACTTCCCCATCGGGTTTGTACAGCGATGAGCACATTGCATCCTCGGTGTTGTAAAAGGCCCGCGTTTCTTCAGTTCGCCCAAGCGCAAACGGGTAGTACGTCACACCGTCACGGGGGGTTTCATTCTGCCTGGCGCACAACGCTTCATCTGGTTCAAATGCCGCAATGCTCGAACCGGGGAATAATGTAAGAAGTCGATAGAATGACTCCTCTTCTGCGTGAATTTCACGCGCGCCGATTTCAAGTATGTTGAACTTTAAATGCCGTCTCGCATCATGGAGAGCCTGCGCGAAGAGTAAGATCGGATCCATAGTAAAGACTATCTTGATATATCGGCGAGAGCACGTGGGGAGGCTTACTGCATCATCAAAGTTGCTTGATCAAAACCTTCGAGCCACGCTCGTAATTGTAGAGCTCCTGCCGCTCTACCGGCAGATCCCCGATGCTCGCGTCCTCGAAGCCCCGCTCCTTGAACCAATGGGTTGCCCGGGTCGTCAGCACGAACAACCGTTCCATGCCGCCGGTACGCGATTCCTTCTCCACTTCGCCGAGTAAGAGATCGCCACGTCCACTCTTGCGATACGCATCGTCGACCGCCACGCAGGCAAGCTCCGCGACGCCATCCTCGGGAAAGGGATGCAGCGCGGCGCAGGCGATGATCGCACCGTCGCGCTCCAGGACCAGAAAATTCTGAATGGCGGTTTCGATCTTGTCCCGTGAGCGCCGTACCAATGCACCCTGTTCCTCCAACGGTTGGATGAGCTCGAGGATGCCGCCGATGTCCTCGACGGTGGCGCGCCGGGTCCTATCGTAGGCCTCGGCGCTGACCATGGTGCCTATGCCGTCGCGGGTGAAAAGCTCCAGCAGCAGAACGCCGTCCACGTGGTAGTCCAACAGGTGCGTGCGTGCGACGCCGTTTACGCAGGCGCGCACGGCATGGGCGAGAAATTCCCGCGCAAAGTCGCCGCCGGGGCTGTTCGCAGGCGGCTTGTGGCCCAGGGCCTGCCTGGCGTCGGAAAGACTGAGCTGACGGGGGAGCGCGCCGGCGGCGCTCGCAAGCCAGGGGCCCGTGCGCAGCAGCAGGAGTTTCCTGGCCTTGAGTTCCAGGGCGATCTCGGTTGCCACGTCTTCCGCGCGCATGTTGAATACTTCCCCGGACGGTGAGTAGCCCAGCGGCGAGACGAGCACGATGCTGCCGTCGTCCAGGTGCCGGCCGATGGCTTGCGTGTCGACCCGCCGTACCTCGCCGGTGAATGCGAAATCGACGCCGTCGCGGACGCCAACGGGGCGTGCGGTGATGAAGTTTCCCGACGCCACGCGAACTCCGGCGCCGTGCATGGGCGAGTTCGCGAGCCCCATGGATAGTAATGCTTCAACCTCGGTACGCACGGCGCCTGCGGCCTCGACGACGGCGGTCAGCGCGTCGGTGCCGGTAACACGCACACCGTCCACGAAGCGTGTTTCCAGCCCGCGCAATTTGAGGCGCTCCTCAATCTGCGGGCGGATGCCGTGAATGACGACCAGCTTCACTCCCAGGCTGTGAAGCAACGCCATGTCGTGCACCAGGGTGGAGAATTGCGGCTCCAACAGCGCGTCGCCGTCGAATTGAACCACGAACACGCGCCCCCGGTACGCGTGTATATAGGGCGCGGAGCCGCGAAAGTCGCGCACGAAATTCGTTTGGTCGTTCACGGCTTTCAGATTAAGCGATGCCCAGATCCCGTGCCGTCAGGTCTATGGCCCGGCCGGCCTTCTCGATGAGCTCGTCGATCTCGGTTTTGCTGATGACCAATGGCGGGGAAAAGATCATGGAGTCGCCCACCGCGCGCATTATCAAATCGTTTTCCGTGCAGTGGTCCTTGCAGATGGAGCCCGCGTCACCCACGGGATCGAAAAGACGGCGCGAGCCCTTGTCCTTGACGAGCTGCAGGGCGCCGAACATGCCGACTCCGCGCACTTCCCCAACCAGCGGGTGACTCTCGAATTCACGAATGCGCGCCTGCAGATACGGTGCGGTTTCCGCCTCTGCCCGTTCGATGATGCGCTCGTCGCGCAGGATGCGTATGTTGGCCGCCGCGACCGCGCAGCAGGCCGGGTGGCCGGAGTAGGTAAAGCCGTGTTGAAACTCACCGCCCTTCTCGATCAGAACATCTGCCATCGTGTCGCTGACCATGACGCCACCGATGGGCAGGTATCCGGAAGACATCCCCTTGGCGATAGTCATGAGGTCCGGCTCTACACGGAAGTATTCACTACCGAACCACTTGCCGGTGCGTCCGAATCCGCAAATCACCTCGTCGGCGACCAGCAGGACGTCGTACTTGTTGCAGATCCGCGCGATCTCGGGCCAATAGCTCGGCGGCGGCACGATGACGCCGCCGGCTCCCTGGATCGGCTCAGCGATGAAGGCGGCGACGCGATCCGCGCCCAGCGTCTTGATTCTTTCCTCCAGCGCACGCGCCGCCTGCAGGCCGAACGCGTCGGGCGTGAGATCGCCGCCCAGCGCGTACCAGTAGGGTTGCGTGATGTGCTCGATGTCGGGGATCGGCAGTCCACCCTGCTTGTGCATGGGTTTCATGCCCCCCAGGCTGGCACCTGCCACGGTACTGCCGTGGTAGGCGTTCTCGCGGCTGATGATAATCGTGCGCGAGCCCTTGCCTTGTATGTCCCAGTAACGGCGCACCAGGCGCACCACGGTGTCGTTGGCCTCGGATCCCGAGTTGGTGAAGAAGACGTGATTGAGATGCGCCGGCGTCACCTGGGCCAGCAGCTCCGCGAGATCCACCGCCGGTGGATGGGTGGTTTGGAAGAAGCTGTTGTAGTAGGGAAGCTCCTGCATCTGCTCGTAGGCAGCGCGTGCGAGCTCCTCGCGGCCGTAACCGATGTTGACGCACCACAAGCCGGCCATGCCGTCCAGAATGCGCCGGCCGTCCGAGTCCCAAAGATAGACACCATCGGCACGGGTGATGATGCGACTGCCGCTGCGATGCAGGATTTTCGAGTCGGTGAAGGGGTGCAGGTGGTGGAGGCGGTCCAGTTCCTGCCACTGCTCGGTATCGAGATTTCGTCCGGATTGCGTCATGGTCATACGTTCAGCAGTAAGAATTCTCTCTCCCACGAGCTGACCACCTTGTGGTAGTGGTTCAGCTCGCCATCTTTCACGGCGGTGTATGCCATGACGAAATGCTCGCCCAGGGTATCGATCAGCGGCTGGGAGTCGCGCAGCAGACGCAGCGAATCCTGCAGACCGAAGGGCAGCGAAAAGGGCAACTCGTAGGCGCTGCCGTCCAGGGGCTCGGTGGGCTCCAGCTTCTCCGTCATGCCCAGATAGCCACACGCCAGCGAGGCGGCGATGGCGAGGTAGGGATTGGCGTCGGCACCGCCGACGCGATTCTCGACGCGCTTGGCGTCAGCGTTCGCTATGGGCACGCGCAATCCCGTGGTGCGGTTGTCGTAACCCCAGTGCAGATTGATGGGGGCGGCATACCAGCGTGTGATGCGCCGGTAGGAATTCACATTCGGCGCGAACATGGACATGGCGGCCGGCAGATACTTCTGCAGGCCCGCGATGTGGGCGGAAAACAGCGGGCTCTCTTCACCATTGGCGTTGCTGAACACGTTACTTCCGGTTTCGAGATCCACGACGCTCTGGTGGATGTGCATGGCACTGCCCGGCTCGCGCTCCATGGGCTTGGCCATGAAGGTGGCATACATGTCGTGGCGGTGCGCAGCCTCGCGCACGGTACGCTTGAACAAAAAGGCCTGATCGGCGAGATCCAGCGGGTCGCCGTGATTGAGGTTGATCTCCATCTGCGCCGCGCCCGATTCGTGGATCAACGTGTCGAGCTGGATCGCCTGGGCCTCGCAGAAATCGTATATCTCTTCGATAAGTGGCTCGTACTCGTTGATGGCGTCGATGCTGTAGGATTGGCGGCCGCTTTCTGCGCGCCCGGAGCGGCCGATGGGAGGCTCCAGCGGATAGTCGGGATCGGTATTCGGCTTGACCAGATAGAATTCGAGCTCCGGCGCCACCACCGGCTTCCAGCCGCGCGCTTCGTAGAGTGCGAGAACGCGCCTGAGCACGTGACGGGGCGCGGCCTCCACGGGATTGCCGTCCGGGTAGAAGCAATCGTGGATAACTTGCGCGGTGGGTTCGAGGGCCCACGGAACCAGCCGAATCGTCGCGGCATCGCCGCGACAAATCATGTCGCCGTCCGCCGGACTGATGGCGCGCACGTCTTCCGGGTAGTCACCGGTCACGGTGAGCAGCAGCAACGCCTCGGGCAGGTTCATGCCCTCGTCCTCGCAATACTTGTCGGCCGGCATGATCTTGCCGCGCGCGACACCGGACATGTCGGGCACCAATGCCTCGACCTCGGTGATGGCGTGTTGCTCACACCACTGCGGAATCGACGTCATGGCTCCTGGTCTCGAGCGCGCGTTCACGGCAGGCGTCACCGAATGCTTCGAACAACGCCAGGGATTGCGGGTTCTTCATCACCTGCCACTCGGGATGCCATTGCACCGCGAGCGCAAACGACGGCGCGTCGGCGACGCGGAAGGCTTCGACGATCCCGTCCGGCGCCGTTGCTTCCACCACCAGCCCGTCGCCGAGGCGGTCGACACCCTGGGCGTGCAGCGAATTGACTTCGATGACCTTCGCGTCGAGCAACTTCTCGAGCAGGCCGCCCGCGTCCAAGCGTACCTCGTGCACCGGCGCGTAGCGCTTTTCCAGGGGCTCGCGAGGGTCTTCCCGATGATCCATTTTACCCGGCAGGTCCTGAATTTTCTGATGCAGGCTGCCGCCGAAAACCACGTTCATTTCCTGGCAGCCGCGGCAGATCGCGAACACCGGCAGGCCGGCGTCTATCGCTGCGGCCATCAGCGGCAACGTCGATGCGTCGCGATGGGGGTCGTGCAGCGTGCCCTCCTCGCTGGCTTCGCCTTGATAGTGGTGGGGCTCCACATTCGACGGGCTGCCGGTGAACAACAGGCCGTCCAGACTCTGGAGTAGCTTGGACGTGGCAAGGCCGCCACCCAGCGCGGGGATCAGTAACGGCACGCCGCCAGCGGCGGTGGCGACGGCGGTGATGTACTTTTCGCCCACCGCGTGGAACATGTGAGGCGCGATGTGCTTGCGGCAGACGGGAATGCCGATGATGGGCTTGTGGATGCTCATGGCGGGTCTCTGGACGATAGCGTGTAGCGGGTGGGTTTTCCAGCGTTTCCAGATGCTTACCGGCGACGGGGCGGCGTTTTTTTGTCACACTAGCCCGGATTAGGGGGGGACAGATTTCAAATCTGTCCCCCGTACTGCAAACGATCCGAACGGAGGCAAGCATGGCCGGAGAAATGAACCGCTTCAGCGCGCGGATTACGCAACCGAAATCCCAGGGCGCCTCCCAGGCCATGCTCTATGCAACCGGCATGACCGATGAGGATATGGCCAAGGCCCAGGTGGGCATTGCCAGCGTCTGGTACGAGGGCAACCCCTGCAACATGCACCTGCTGGGACTGGCGGAAAAGGTCAAGGAAGGCGTGGAAGCTGCCGGGCTGCTGGGCATGCGTTTCAACACCGTCGGTGTCAGCGACGGTATCTCCATGGGGACCGAGGGCATGTCCTTCTCACTGCAGTCCCGGGATCTGATCGCGGACTCCATCGAAACCGTGACCCGCGGTCAGTGGTACGACGCCAACATATCCATCCCCGGATGCGACAAGAACATGCCGGGTTGCCTGATGGCCATGGGGCGCATAAACCGCCCGTCGCTGATGATCTATGGCGGCACCATCCGCCCCGGCCGCGCCGACGGCAAGCCCGTGGACATCGTTTCCGCGTTTCAGAGCTATGGGGAGTTTCTCGCCGGACACATCGACGAGGAACGGCGCCAGGACATCGTCAGAAATGCCTGCCCGGGAGCCGGCGCCTGCGGCGGCATGTATACGGCCAACACCATGGCCACGGCCATCGAGGCCATGGGCATGTCATTGCCCTACAGTTCCTCCACACCGGCGACCAGCCCGGGAAAGCTGGAAGAGTGCCTCGCAGCCGGACAGGTCGTTCGCGCGTTGCTGGAGGGTGATCTCAAGCCCGCGGACATCATGACCCGGGACGCGTTCGAGAACGCCATGGTCGTCGTCATGGCGCTTGGCGGATCCACCAACGCGGTCCTGCACCTCATCGCCATTGCCCGGTCGGTGGGCGTGGACCTCGGCATCGACGACTTCCAGGCGGTCAGCGATCGCGTTCCCTTTATCGCCGATCTCAAGCCCAGCGGGCGTTATGTGATGGAAGACCTGCACAACGTGGGTGGCACCCCGGCGGTCATGAAGTATCTGCTGGAGCAGGATCTTCTGCGTGGCGACTGCATGACGGTAACGGGTAGCACCATTGCCGAGAACCTGGCCGACGTTCCCGGCCTGACTGACGGGCAGGACGTCATTCATTCCGTAGAGCAGCCCATCAAGGCGAGTGGCCACATACAGATCCTCAAAGGCAATCTGGCGCCGGGCGGCGCCGTCGCCAAGATCACCGGCAAGGAAGGCCTGGCCTTCTCGGGCCCGGCCAATGTCTTCGACGCCGAGGAAGACATGCTGCACGCGCTGGAGCAGGGAAACATCAACAAGGGCGACGTCATCGTCATCCGTTACGAGGGCCCCAAGGGTGGACCGGGAATGCCGGAGATGCTGACCCCCACCTCGGCGATCATGGGGGCCGGCCTCGGCAACGACGTGGCCCTCATCACCGACGGCCGCTTCTCCGGCGGCTCTCACGGCTTTCTCATCGGGCACGTGGTGCCAGAGGCCCAGGAAGGCGGTCCCATCGGACTCATCCGCAGCGGCGACCACATCACCATCGATGCCAACAGTAACCTTCTCGCGGTCGATATCGACGACGCGGAAATGGAAAAGCGCCGCGCCGCCTGGAGCATGCCGCCCTACAAGGAAACCCGCGGTACGCTGAGGAA
>CAXMNG010000267.1:0-3639 GCA_964194585.1 Salibacteraceae bacterium
CGGCGAACTGAGTGACGAAGCTCTTGTAGACCTTTTCCTGCACGAAGAAACGCGTGGGCGAGATACACACCTGGCCGGCGTTACGAAACTTTCCGGCCACGGCAATGCTGCTCACTTTGTCCACGTCCACGTCGTCGAAGACGATGACCGGCGCGTGACCGCCGAGCTCCATGGTGGTGCGCTTCATGCCGTCGGCGGCCAGTTTGGTGAGCAACTTGCCCACCGGGATCGAGCCCGTGAATGTCACTTTGCGAATAACGGGTGAGGCGATCAGATGCTCGGATACCACCGACGGCACACCGAACACCACGTTGATGACTCCCGCCGGTAACCCGGCATCTTCCAGCGCCCGTACCATGGCGATGGCCGTGCCCGGAGTTTCCTCCGAGGGTTTGATGATGCAGGAGCAACCGGCGCCGAGGGCCCCGGCAATCTTGCGCGCCGGCGTGACCGCGGGAAAGTTCCAGGGCGTCAACGCCACCACCGGGCCCACGGGCTCGCGCACCACCATCTGGCGCGCGCCGGGTATGCGGCTCGGGATGATACGCCCGTAAGCGCGCCTTCCCTCCTCTGCATACCACTGGAAGATGTCCGCCGAAACCAGCACTTCCATGCGCGCTTCGGCCAGCGCCTTGCCCTGCTCGAGGGTGAGTACACGGGCGATGGTGTCGGCACGCTCGCGGATCAGATCGCCGGCTTTGTAAAGTATCGCACCGCGATCATAGGCGGAGGTGGCACGCCATTGGGCAAAGCCCCTGGCGGCGGCCGCCAGCGCGCGATCCAGATCCGCAGCCGATGCGTGGGGAAGGCGCGCCAGGGTTTCTTCGGTGGCGGGGTTGATGACGTCTTCGCCAGCCCCGTCACTACCCTGGCACCATTTACCATCGATATACATGGCGAGCTCTTCGTACATTGATAACTGCTCCTGGTCGTTTCGAAGGGCAGGCAGGATATCACAGCGGTGCGGGCCACCATTGACGTCTTTCAGCTTTCGAAGCCGTCGTGCACCACGACATCCAGTAGATCCGGACCATCGTGGGCAAGCGCGGATTCGAGGGCCGGCACGAATTCGTCCAGCTCCGTGATGCGCCGGGCCGTGACGCCCATGGACTGCGCCAGGGCCACGAAGTCGATGGGCGGGTCGTGAAAATCCATGCCGGTAAACGACTCGTTGGTGGCGGCAACGCCTTTGAAGGCCAGTAGCCGTTCCTTGAGTATCCGGTAACTGCGGTTATTGCAGATGATGTAAGTAATGGGCAGGGCGAGATGGGCCGCCGTCCAGAGCGCCTGAATGCTGTACATAGCGCTGCCGTCGCCAATGATGGCCACCAGCGGGCGGCGGGGCTGCGCGAGCTGAATGCCGATGGCCCCGGCGATGGCGAACCCGATACCGCCGCTGGCGAGCCCGAAGAAGCTCCGCGAGTCGCGTAGCGCAAGAAAGTCGAGTAGCGGACGCGCCGAGACCAGAGCCTCCTCTACCACCACCGCGTCCTCGGGAAGCGTTTCGGCAATCTGCAACATGATGCGCTCGGGCCGGATGGGACTCGACCCGGGTAATGCCAGCGTTCGCTCCCGCAGTCGTGCTCGGCGGGCCGACCAGTTTTTCCCGGCGAGCGCCGCAAGTTGCTCGGCTGCCTGCTGCGCGCGCGCAGGGCTGCGGCGCGGGCCCAGCACGGGCGTCAGTGCCTGCAGCGTGTTCCTGACATCCGCGCGCAGAGCGATCTCCGTAGGGTAGTTCTTACCGAACTCCCAATCGCGCTGGCCGATTTGTATCACTTTCATGTCCGGCGGCATGGGCTCCGCGGAATGCCAGACGGACATGCGCAGCACATCGGCGCCCAGGCAAATCATGAGATCGTGGGGCTCCAGAAGCTCCCTGACCCGGGGCTGGTCGCGGCCCAGAGTACCCATGAAGGCCGGGTGCTCGGAGCGGAAGTGGGTGGCGTAAGGAACAGTCTGCTGATACACCGGCGCCCCCAGAAGCTCGGCCAGGGTCTCGGCCTCGTCCAGCGCATCGCCGGTAGCGATCTCGTGACCGCTGACGATGACGGGATTGACCGCATCCAGCATGCGATCGGCGAGCCGTTCGAGGCTGGATTGGGTGGGCAGGGTGTTGGTTTCCACGCGCGTCGCTTCTCCCAGCGCAAGCTCGGTCTCGTCGTTGAGAATGTCGCCGGGAAGGGCGATGAACACCGGTCCGGTGGGAGGCGTGAGCGCGATCTTGGCAGCGCGGCGAACGATGAGCGGCAGGTCTTCGAGCCGCGTCACTTCCACGGCCCATTTGACCAGGGGCGTGGCCATGGCCACCAGGGGTCCGGACAGCAGCGGCTCGGTGAGACCGAAGCCGAGCTGCTGCTGGCCCGCCGTGACGATGACCGGCGACCCGTACCAGGCAGCGTTGTAGAGCGAGCCGAGAGCATTGCCGAGCCCCGGTGCCACGTGCACGTTGCAGGCCGACAAATCGCCCGATGCCCGCGAGTAGCCATCGGCCATGGCGACGACGATGGACTCCTGCAGCCCGAGCACGTAGCGCATTCCCGGATGCTCCACGAGCGCGTCCATGATGGGCAGCTCCGTGGTGCCGGGATTGCCGAACAGGTGCGTTACGCCTTCGTCCTCGAGCAGCTCGAGAAAGGCGGAGCGGCCGGTGAGGGTGCGAAGCCCTTCGCCGCTCATGAAGCGTCTGAAAGTGTCATCGACATGAGCGTCCCCTTTGGCGTCGGCAAGCCCGCATTATACGTGCGCCTGCTCGCGCCTGTTAGAATGGCCTCTTGTGGTCCGACAACGACCACCGTTACCAGGGACGCCGCGCAAGATCATGCCGAAACTGCTCACTCCGGAACAGGTCGCGGCTTTTCACCGAGACGGGTTCGTCGCGCCGCTTCGGGTGCTGTCGCCGGTTGAGACGGCGGCGTACCGGCAGCGATTCGAGGATTACGAACAAACCCATGACGGCTGGTGCACGCTCTCGAAGGGGCAGAAGATCCACCTGCTCCAGACCTGGGTCGCGGAGTTGGTGCGTAACGAATCGGTCCTCGACGCCGTCCAGGACGTGCTGGGTGCAGACATTTTGTGCTGGGGCACGAGCTTGTTCGTCAAGGATGCCCGGGATCCGCACTTCGTGTCCTGGCACCAGGACTCCACCTACTGGGGCCTGGATCGCCCCGACGTGGTGACAGCCTGGGTAGCGTTGTCCGCCGCGACCCAGGCGAACGGCTGCATGAAAATGATCCCCGGCAGTCACACATGGGAGCAGATTCCGCACCGGGACACTCTCGCGGAGCACAATCTCCTGACCCGTGGGCAAGAGGTTGCGGTAGAGGTCGACGAATCGAAAGCGACCTTCATCGAGCTGGCCCCCGGGGAAGTCTCACTTCACCACGTGCGTACCGTGCACGCGTCCGAGGCCAATCGGGCTGGCAATCGCCGCATCGGCGTCGCACTGCGTTACATCGCCCCCCACGTGCGCCAACTCAACGGCGAGCGCGACAGTGCCATGCTGGTACGCGGCGAAGACCGCTTCGGAAACTTCGTCCTCGAGAAGCCACCCCAGCACGACATGGATGCCAGTGCCCTCGACGAGCACGCCCGCGTCATGAAGCTGCGCCAGGGGATCCTCTACGAAGGCGTCGAGGGAAA
>CAXMNG010000268.1:0-6662 GCA_964194585.1 Salibacteraceae bacterium
GACGTGACGGAGATGGAAGCGTTTCGCCAGTCACTCAAGGAACAGGCCGCCCGCCAGGGCGTACGCGTCACTGCCCTTTCATTCATCATGAAGGCCGTGTGCGCGGCGCTGGGCGAATTCCCGACCTTCAACGCATCCCTCGCCGCCGATGGCGAAAATCTGGTGCTGAAAAAGTACTTCCACATCGGTGTCGCCGTCGACACCCCCGGCGGTCTGGTCGTCCCGGTGATCCGCGATGTCGACGGCAAAGGAATCATGGCGCTGGGCGCGGAGCTCGCCGAGCTGAGCGCGCGCGCCCGGGAAGGCAAGCTCAAGCCCGGCGAGATGCAGGGCGGCTGCATGAGCATATCGAGTCTTGGCGGTATTGGCGGCACCGCCTTCACACCCATCGTCAACGTTCCCGAGGTGGCGATACTGGGTGTCACGCGGGCACGCATGGCGCCGGTCTGGAACGGCGAGAGCTTCGCACCGAGACTCATGCTGCCGCTGGATCTCTCATACGATCACCGCGTCGTCGATGGCGCGCAAGCCGCGCGCTTCATGAGCTTCCTGGTCGGCGTGCTCGGGGACGTCCGGCGTTTGCTGTTGTGACGGTGAAAACCGCGTAGCAGCTGTCCCGAGCGAGACCAGCCCATGCCCCAAACCACCGAGGTCAAGGTCCCCGATATCGGCGATTTCGGCGACGTCGAGATCATCGAAGTCGCCGTAGCGCCCGGTGATCGCGTCCAGGTCGAGCAGGGCCTGATCACGCTCGAGAGCGACAAAGCCACCATGGACGTACCGTCACCGGCCGCCGGTGTCGTCAAGTCCATGGCGGTGTCCGTCGGCGACAAAGTGTCGGAAGGCTCGTTGATACTGACCCTCGAGGCCAGCGGTGAGGCGACCACTGCCGCGACCGCCACCGCGCCGGAGAGCGCGCCGGATGAATCCCCCGGGTCGCAAACCGCTCCCCCACCGCCGGCGGTGGCGGCCGGAGACGCGGACGTGCATGCGCAAGTGGTGGTGATAGGTGCCGGTCCCGGCGGCTACACCGCCGCCTTCCGGGCCGCCGATCTGGGGAAGCAAACCGTGCTCATCGAGCGTTACCCGGCCCTCGGTGGCGTGTGCCTCAACGTTGGCTGCATTCCCTCCAAAGCGCTGCTGCACACCGCCGAAGTCATCAACGGCGCGGCGGACATGGCGGAGCACGGGGTCGATTTCGGCAAGCCCAGGATTGCGCTTGCCAAGCTGGCCGCCTGGAAAGACGCCATCGTCGGGCAGCTCACCAAAGGACTCGCGGGGCTCGCCAGACAACGCAAGGTCGAGGTGCTCCAAGGCGTCGCCAGGTTCGTGTCGCCGCATATGCTCGAGGTGGATGGCGCTGGTGGCGTCGTTCGTGTCAGCTTCGAGCAAGCCATCATTGCCGCCGGCTCCCAGGCGACACAAATTCCGTCGTTCCCCAACGACGACCCGCGACTCATGGATTCCACCAGCGCGCTGGTTCTCGAGGAAGTGCCGAAGCGCTTGCTGGTCATCGGCGGCGGCATCATCGGTCTCGAAATGGCAACGGTGTACCAGGCCCTGGGCTCGCGGGTGACCGTGGTGGAACTGCTCGACGACCTGATGCCCGGTTGCGACAAGGATCTGGTGCGGCCGCTGGCAAAGCGCATCGGCAAGCTCTACCAGGCCATTTATCTGGGCACCCGGGTAACCGCTGTCGATGCCCAGAAGAAGGGGCTCAAGGTGCACTTCGAAGGCCCCAAGGCTCCGGCCTCCGAGGTCTTCGAGCGCGTCCTGGTCGCCGTAGGAAGGCGCCCCAACGGCCACCGGATCGGCGCCGACGCGGCAGGCGTGGCCGTTGACGACGCAGGCTTCATCAACGTCGATTCCCAGCAGCGCACCAACGTGCCGCACATATTCGCCATCGGCGACATCACGGGCCAGCCGATGCTTGCCCACAAAGCCACCCACGAGGGCAAGGTCGCGGCGCAAGTGGCGAGCGGCGAGAAATCACACTTCGACGCTCTCGCAATTCCCAGCGTCGCTTACACGGACCCGGAAATCGCCTGGACCGGTGTCACGGAAAGCGAAGCAAAGACACAGGGACTCGATTTCGACAAAGCGACTTTCCCCTGGGCGGCAAGCGGACGTTCCTTAGGCATGGGCCGCAACGAGGGGCTCACCAAGCTGCTGTTCGACAAGGCCAGCGGCCGCCTCATCGGCGCCGGCATCGTCGGGCCCCATGCCGGCGATCTCATCTCGGAGGCCAATCTGGCGCTGGAGATGGGTGCTGACGCCGCGGACATCGCGCTCACCATTCACCCCCATCCGACCCTGTCCGAGACCGTGAACTTCGCGGCCGAGATGGTGGAAGGCACAATCACCGATCTCTACGTGCCGCGGCGTAAATAACACACCGCCTGTCCATGAGCGTCGTGTTGAGCTACAAGTTGCATGGCACGGCGGCCGGCCCACCCGTCGTGATTCTCCACGGCCTGCTGGGCTCCAGCAGCAACTGGCGCAGTATCGCGCGCCGCCTCGCCGAGCGACACCGGGTCTTCGCCCTGGATTTGCGCAACCACGGCGAATCCCCCCACGTGGAAAGCATGAGCTATCCAGCCATGGCGGACGACGTGCGCGGGTTTCTGGACACCCATGATATCGATACGGCCACCATCATCGGCCACAGCATGGGCGGCAAGACAGCCATGCGCCTCGCATTGGATGCGCCGCAGCGGGTGGAGCGCCTGGTGGTGGTGGACATTGCGCCTACGGTGTCCCACCACGATCACCTGCCCTGGCTGCGCGCCATGGCCTCCCTGGACCTCGGCCGCGTCGGCCGGCGCGCGGATGCCGAGACCATGCTCGAAGCAGCCATACCGGACAGTGCCATGCGTCAATTCCTGCTGCAGAATCTCGCCGCCACCCCCGGCGGCTTCGTCTGGCGCATCAATCTCGCGGCCATCGAGAACAGCCTGCCGGATTTGTTGGATTTCCCCGTGGGCGCGGACGTGCAGCCCTTTCCCCGGTCGGCCCTGTTCGTGCGTGGCGCGCAATCCGACTATGTGTTGCCGGAGGACGAGACCGTCATCCGGGTGCTGTTCCCGTGCGCCGAGATCGTCACCATCGAGGGCGCCGGCCACT
Source organism: Salibacteraceae bacterium (assembly GCA_964194585.1). Lineage (GTDB taxonomy): Bacteria > Pseudomonadota > Gammaproteobacteria > HK1 > HK1 > JAABYT01. The sequence continues at coordinate 3,124 of CAXMNG010000268.1, forward strand.
GGGTGCACGCGGAGCAACCGGCCCGCTTTCTAGCGATGCTGGACGAGCATTGAGCGAACGGACGGCCGCGGCGCTGTTAGGGGCTGTTGCGGCCCGCCTGCTGGGGAGCCTGGCCATGGTATTGGCGACAATACCGGCGACAAGCGCCGGTGAAGCCATTACCGTGTCGCAGCCCTACCGATTGTCACCCCACGTCGCCCCCGGCGAGACCACCATGGGTATCCGGTTGCTGGGCAGCGTCGAGCTCACCAGAACACTCGTCGCGGACCTGCCGTTGGGCGGCTTGTCGGCACTCGCGTGGGACCAGGACGAATCACGACTTTACGCCCTCTCGGATCATGGCGACCTGTTCCACCTGCGCCCGCACTTCGACAACGGCACCCTGGTGCGCGTGGAGGCGCTGACGGCCTTTGCGCTCCGCGACCGCCGGGGCCGCGTCCTCGAGGGCCGGCGTGCCGATGCCGAGGGCCTGGCGTTGCAGCGCGCAAACAACGGAAAAACCGGCGACAGCCTGCTGGCGGTGTCCTTCGAACGCCATCCCCGCATCGTGCGGTTCAGGCCCGATGGCCGCTATGTGGAGCAACTCGAACTGCCCGCCGATCTGCACGACATCAGCCGCTATGCCGATCCCAACAAGGCCCTGGAAGCCCTGACCTGGCTTCCCGGGCTGGGCTTCCTGAGCGCGCCGGAGCGCCCGCTGGCGGGAACCGGCGACGGCACCATCAGCCTCTTCGCCCTCGACGGCAGAAGCTGGCGCTATCCGCTGCTGGCGACGCCGAATGCGTCGCTGGTGGACATGCAGGCACTGCCCGACGGCAGCTTGCTCACGCTGGAACGCGGCCATGGACTGATGTTTCTTCCCATCGTCATTTCGCTCCGGCACACGTGGGTCACGGCCGACAACACCGGCCAGCGCCTGCCGGTTTCGACCATAGCGATTCTGGACTCGTCACAGGGTTGGAGCGTGGACAATTTCGAAGGTCTGTCCCACCATCAGGGCCTGAAGTTCTTCATGGTAAGCGACGACAACTTTAAAGCCTTGCAGAAAACGCTGCTGGTGTATTTCGAGCTGACCAGCACGGGCGATCCGGGGGCCCGAGGCAATCCGCCAGAATTTGAACTGCGTCAACAAAACCCGGGTTGACATGAACTAAACTCGTAAATTGCAGGGTTCGAAGACAAGTTGATGGGTGCGAAGGCAAGGGCAATCGAGGCGGGCCAGTTCGGCGTCGATGAAGCGCTGCTGCGTCACTTCGTGCCCATGAACGGCCTCGCTGTGGCGCACGTTTCCCAGCTGTTGCCCTTCGCCGGTATCTCCGAGCTGCACCTCGGCGACAACATTCCCACCAACTTCAAGACATCCGACCAAGCCTACTACGTGGTGCAGGGCCGGTTGGACCTCTACAGTGGTTCGAAACTCACGGGAACCGTGACAGGCGGCACCGAGGAAGCGCGTTTTCCGCTTTCTCATCTGCAAACGCGCTTCGAATCGGCCCGTGCAGGCAGCACGGTGCGCCTGCTGCGCGTGGACCGCGCGCGGGTCAGCGCGCTGCTGATCCTCGAGGAGCCGTCGGTCGGCGCCACCACCCACCGTCGCGCCGCCCAGAGCCCGCTGGATTCCCGCCAGATTATCGCGCGGCTGCTCAAGTCCCAGATCTTCTCGCACATTCCGCCGGCTAATGTGCAGCGCCTGCTGGAGCTCGCCGAACCCGTGCAGGTGCATGCCGGCGATGTGGTCATTCGCCAGGGCGAGCGGGGAAATTACTGCTACATCTTAATGGAAGGCCGGTGCTCACTGACGCGCCGGGCGCCCGGCGAGATCCTGCCGCGCACCCTGGGAGAGCTTGGTCCCGGCGACAGCTTCGGGGAAGAGGTGCTCGGGGATACGGGTGTGCGCCGCAGCACCGTGACCATGCGCACCGATGGATGGTTGCGCCGGCTGAGCCAGGCCCAGTTCACGCAACTGGTCGGAAGGAGCAGCTTAGATCAGGTGAGCTGGCGCGAGGCCCGGGATCTTGTCGGCCGGGGAGCGAAGTGGCTGGACGTGCGCCTGGCCGACGAGCACCGTAACGATGGATTGCCCGGCAGCCTGAACATACCGCTTGCCAAAATCGGGGGGCGTAGCCGTGAGCTCAATCGAAAGGTACCCTATGTAGTGTGTTGCAACACCGGACAGCGCAGCATCGCTGCTGCATCCCTGCTGCGAGAGCAGGGCTTTTCGGTGTGCGTATTGGAGGACGGATTGATGGGAAGAAATCCCCGCGGGGGCAACGACGGGTCCGCCGACGATTTGAGGGCCCAGTTGGTACTCGCCGACGCCGAGATTCGTACCGCCCATAAGCGCAAGGCCCAGGCCGACGCGATGCGGGAGGCTGCCGCCAGAGGGGGCGGCTTGAGCGACAGCCAACGGGTGAGGATGCGTGCCAAGAGCGAAGCCGAGGCGGCACGGGCAGCCGAAGCGCTGGCGGCCGCGAAACGGCGCAAGCTCGAGCTGGAAGCGATGGCACGCACCATGCTGGCCAAGGCCGCGGATGAGCGCCAGCAGGCCGAGTCGGTAGTCGAACAATTACGCCAGCAAACCGATGTCCGCCTGCAGGCGGAGAAAAATCGCCTGCAGGGCGAGTACCTGCAGGCAGCCGGCGCCATGGACGATCTCAAGCGTGCCCAGACCGACGCCGAGATGCACTTCCAGAAAGAGCGCGAACGCCTCGAAGCGCAGATAACCCAGGCCCGGGCAGCCATGTCCAGCGAGGCAGGACGTATCCGCGGCGAAGTAGAATCGGCCAAGCGTGCCGCCGCCGTAAAAGCCGAGAAAATCCGGCGTGAGCAGGCGCTCGCCGAGCAACAGCTGCGCGCCCGCACCGAGTCGCGGCTGCTGGCCGAGCGCCGCAAGCTGGAGGCGGAGTTCAACGCCAGCATGAGCTCCGTGCGAAAAGCCAGTCAGACCTTGAGCAGCGCCGAGAATGCCAAACGCGACGCCCAACGCATGGCGGATGAAGTGGCAGCGAAGCTGCGCACCGCCGAGAAAAAGGCCCGGCGCGGCGGCGCGGCGGCGCCGCGCCGCCAAGAGGCCGGCCGCCGGCTGGAGGCCGCCCATCGGGCGCAGCAGAACAACGCGGCCCGGCCCGGCACGCCTTCCAACGTGGTTCCTTTCAAGGACCCGAGTGCGGGCTCCGGCACCTTCGATCCCAGCAACACGATGGTGGCCCTGCGCTCCGAGCTGGACACCTTCGAGGACAAGGTGTCCGAGGCCAGCAACCAAATCGACGCCGCTTCACAGGCGCGCGCCGAGGCGCAACGCGCACAACTGCTGGTGGAGGAACGCCTGGCGCGGCAACGGGCATTGGAGGAAGAGACGCGGCTGACATTGTACGAGGAGGCGGAGAGCTGGCTTGCCGAAGAGCGCGCCCACGACGGCTCGGCGGCGTCGAAAGAGAAGGAGCGTGTGCGTGTCAAAGCCAAGGCCGAGGAGGCGAAGCGCCAGGTGAAGGCTTCTCAAGATCTGATGTCCGATGTGAAATCCCAGCTTTCTGGCGATT
>CAXMNG010000269.1:0-4370 GCA_964194585.1 Salibacteraceae bacterium
CAATCATCGGCCCATAGGGGGCCAGCCAGGGGGAATTTATGGTGACAACCAGCCGCCTGTGGGGGACGAGGGACATCGGCCCCGACTGGAATCAGATTACTCCACCGTTTCCGCGATTTGCAGGATCTCCACGGACGGGAACATGTTGAGCTTTTTCGCCGTCGTCATGTTGACCACGTAGGCATACTGGTCGACGGACAGGACCGGGAGATCACCGGGTTTCTTGCCGTCGATCAGGATGGACTTCACCTGCCGGCCCGCGATTTTACCCACATCCTGGTAACGCGCGGCGATGGACAACAGCGCGTGGGAGTCCCGCACCAGCCGCTCGTAGGGGGACAGCACCGGGATTCCGTGGTCCACGGCGGACCGCGTGAAGAGATCGCTCTGGACGTCCAGGAAGGAGCTGGAGCCCAGATAGATGAAGTCCACACCCGCCGCCTCGAACTCGGCCATGCGCACCGGAATGGACTCCGGCTTCGGCTTGCCGTCGGCGCCCAGCTCTAGCTCCAATGCAACGAGTTCGAAGTTCATCTCGTCTGCGAGGCGCTCGATCTCCTTCACCTTTACGACAGAGTTGTTTTCATTGGTGTTGTATAAAATGCCGAGCCGCTTGAAGTCCGGAAAGTAGGAGCGAATGGTATTGATGTTCACCGATTCGGGCACCCGGTTGCGGGTTCCGGTGACGTTGTCGCGGCCGGTCTTTTCGTAGCTCACGATGACCTTCGAGCCTATGGGGTCGGCCACCACCATGAATACAAGCGGGATATCGTTGATGAATCGAGGGTTGTCCTGGTCTGACAACGTGCCGGCGATTCCACGGGTCACGCTGGTGCCCCAGGTGACGACGAGATCCGCCTTCAGGGCCCGTGCCTCTTCCACGTACCCCGGCAGCTTTCCCTTATCCCTGTCTGCATTGCGCATGACCAGCTCGGCATCGATGCCACTCTCGGCGATGTACTCCTTGAAGCCCTTGCAGGCTTCCTCGCAGCCACGCCAGAAAACCATGTAGATGGTGAATTCTTCGTTGGCCTGCGCGTGGCCGTGAGGAGCTGGCCAAAACAAGGCAGCCATTACGACCAGAATGACGCCGATTTTTCTCGAGTGTTTCATTGTTATTCTCCGCGCCGAATACCCGGCAGGCCGCCGCTCATGGCAAGCGACACCATGAAGACAACCACCCCCGCCAGCGCCCATGCACCGACCACGCCGATGGCCGCGGCGTAGCCGATGGTGCTGCTGAGCAGTGCAATCAATACCAGGCCAATGATACTGCCCCCGCGCTCCAGGGTACGCAAGGAGCCGAGCACGGCGTTCGACCCCAGGTGCACGAGGTCGGTCTCGGCGATGGTCATGGCGATGGAGACCTGGGGACCCCTGATCATACCGTGGCCCATGCCTGCGCCCCAGACCGCCATGAGAATCCCCAGCTGCGTCCCCCAGGCGGCACCCACAAGCAGCGAGACGCCGGAAAGAATGGCGCCCAGCACGGTCACCAATGCCGGGTCGAAGCGGCCGTCGGTGACGCGCGCCGTCGTCGGTCCCATCAGGGCGATCATCAGAAAGAAAACCATCAGCGTCCTGCCGGTATCCGCCACCGACGCGCCCAGCTCATGCAGATAGAGCGCCACCAGGTAGCTGATGAAGGCTTGCATGAGCACCTGGGCGGGGATCGCGATGCCGAAAACCAGAGCCGAAAAGCGATGACTGCGTAACGGCGCCCAGATAGACGCAGATGTCCCGTCAGCAGAGCCGACCCCGGCGGCTTGCGGCAGCCTGCGGCCTGGAAGCAGGCGATACACCAGCAGGGCGGAGACCACCACAAGGACGGCGCTCACCAGAAATACCGTATCCTGGCCGAGACGATCGGCGAGAACGCCGCCCATGGCGGTGCCGCAGAAGATACCGGCGAATAGTACTCCCGAGTAGATGCCGAGTGATCGCACCCTCTGCTCCTTTGGCACCACATCGAGCACATAATCCTGGCACGCCAGCGTGACGATGGCGTAAGCGAAGCCGGCGACGGTTCGAAACAGCACGATCTCGATGACATTCGTGGAAAGATAAAGCCCCACGTGCGCCGCGATCGCCGGCACGGCCGCCAATAATATGAGCTTACGGTGGCCGAATCGATCCGCCAGCGGTCTCGCGTAGGGAGAGCCCACCATTATCGCGATCAAGTAACCTGCCAGCGGCAGACTGATGACAACGCCGAGATCGAGCCACGACAGAGGATTGTTGGCGGCCCGCGTGAACAGTGGAAAGAATGCCAGCGGCAGCTCGTCGGCCGCGGCGAACAGAAAAAGCGGCAGGCGAATGTCGTTGAGATAGGAAAAGAGCATCAAGTTCGGGCGATGGGTGGAGAGTCCGAACCGGGACGCGAGGTCGTTCAGTGATCGCGAGCCATCGTCGTCAACCCCCGGCGTAGGCTTTACCCATGCACGCGCGAACGCGCGATGAAGCATCTCCGCGCGTTCCGAGAGGCGAGCTCCGATTAGATCGACTGCATGCTTTCCCCTGGCTTCTATGCGTTTCGAGAAATCACCGGCTGCCTGGAGCGTGACCAGATGTTGGAGCCGGTTGAAGGGTGCCGTCAGTGACATGCTCATCATGACCACCAGAACTTCGAAGGCCAGCAGTATGGCGACCAGCGCCACCACGGCGAGATCGAGGAGCACGTTTTCGAACTCTCTGGCGATGTATCCAGTATCCACATCGATGATGATGTAGCCGATCTGCTCTCCATCCGACTCGATGGGATAGGCCACCACATCCTTGCTGGAACGGCGTGGCCCGTAGATATTGTCCTGTCTCTTGCCCGCTTCGAGAATGATGCGGCCGGTGGCGACGCCGATGTAGGCAACTTCCGGAAACGCCTCCAGGAAATTGCCGAAATACTGCTCTGCGCCGACCAGCTTGCCGAGCGGTACGCCGGCACTCACCGCTCGCTGGATATTGTTGTTGATGACTATGCCCATCAGGGTCGTGCGGTTGGCAATTTCCGGCTCGATGGATCCATTTACGGTGCGGATCGTCAAAACCCCCAGCGTCAGCGCGGAGCCGATGATCAGCAAACCGGCCCAGGGCATGAGCTTTCGGGCGATCACGCGTGCAAGCGAAGTCTCGGGAGCCGATGTCACGACCACTACCTGGCCGCCACCATTGTCGTCATCGACAGAAGGCAAATCGTCAACGGCTTCATCCCTGATGCCGAGGCTGCTCCTGGCGGAATCGTAGCTCTTCGTGGCCCGGCGAAGATCGTCCTCCAGGGTCTCGATATCGGAGCGGAGAAAGCCGAGTTTCGCGGCTTCCGCTTCCGTCATCGGCGCAGACTCGTCACCACCCCTATCGCCATGACGGACGGTGGGTATTAGTGAATCGAGCCGCGCGAGCCCGTGTATGGCGCCGGACAGCCTCAATCGCAGCAATAGATAAGCAGCGGCCGAAAAGATAATCAGCAGGCCGAGGGTGATGGATGCGATGTGCTTGACGACGGCGGTAGTACGTGTGTCGAGCTCCTCTTTGGGATAGACGACGACGATGTTTCCCACCGTGGTGCCGGCGGCGTTGAAGATGCTGAATCCGCTGTAAAGTTCCGTGTCGGTCTCGACACTCCATTCGCTGCTGTCAGCAAGCGACTGGGCCAGCTTGACCTCGTCCGGAACATCGCTCGGATCGTCCGGGTCCGTCGTCTGAACGATGATGCCGGTCGGGTTGAATGCGTGGATGGCGATGATCCGGGAATCGGTCTTTTGCGCGCGTGCCAGCACCTTCCGTGCGTTGCGCACCATGGATATGGGCAGGCCGAGATTGACAACCGACTGGAAGGAATCCGCCGTCGTTTGCGCGACCACGGACAGGCGCTGGCGAATCAGATCTGAGTAGAGCGCATTGTGCTGAAAGGACGAAAGCAACGCCAGGACCACGAGAACCGTGGCGATTATCGCAGTGAAAGTAATCCAGCTACGCCACAGGATGGACATCGGTTCAAACCCTTCGCCATCCTTGGCGCAGTCATGCTTGTTGTTCTGGTAAAGGGTCTGTGACCCTGCTTCTTGTGTAGTTCGAAGGTCTACGAGCGCATTCTACCGCCATTGGCATCGTATAGCGGCTTCTCCAGAATTTCCGCCGGATAGCTCTCCCCCATGATCTCGACCTCAACTTGCGTGCCGGCTTTCGCCAGCTCCGTCGGCACGTAACCGAGCGCCACGGACTTGCCCACGTGGTGGGCATAGCCTCCCGACGATACATAGCCGATGGCCTCGCCGTCCTTCATGATGGCCTCGTCGTTGGAGACGTCGATGTCGTCGGTGTCCACCACCATCGTAACGAGATTTCTCTTCGGGCCAGCCTTGGATTCGGCGAGCGCC
>CAXMNG010000270.1:0-11361 GCA_964194585.1 Salibacteraceae bacterium
AGCGAGAAACGTCAAGAATCCATCGCCTGGGAGAGAGATCGTTCGACCGAAACCAGGCTGAATTCCGATGACCACTGTTTTGAACATTCCGACGCTCGACTCGATCGATGGCGTCCAGGATGCGTTGGCAGCCGCCGACTACATCGCCGAGAGATCGCTGGCGACGGCCGTCTTTCTCTCGATCAAGTTGAGCAAGCCTTTGTTTCTGGAGGGCGAGCCAGGTGTCGGCAAGACCGAGATCGCCAAGGTGCTGGCGACCACCCTGGACCGGCGCCTGCTGCGCCTGCAGTGCTACGAGGGACTGGACGTGGCATCGGCGGTCTACGAGTGGAATTACTCCCGGCAGATGATAGAGATCCGGCTCGCGGAAGCCGAGGGGAGCACAAGCCGTGAGCGGCTCGGTGACGACGTGTTCTCGCGGCGCTTTCTCATCGAGCGGCCGTTGCTGCAGGCCCTGGAGCCCCACGATCAAGGCCCGCCGGTGCTGCTCATCGACGAGCTGGACCGCGCCGACGAACCCTTCGAGGCCTATCTTCTGGAGCTGTTGTCGGACTATCAGATCACGATCCCCGAGATCGGCCCGATCAAGGCGCAGCACCCACCGTTGGTGGTCATCACTTCGAACCGTACCCGGGAAATTCACGATGCGCTCAAGCGGCGCTGCTTTTATTACTGGGTAGACTATCCGAGCGCCGAGCGTGAGCTTGCGATCCTCGCCCTCAAGGCACCGAATGCCGACGCGCAGCTGAGCCGCCAGGTGGTCGCTTTCGTGCAGCGCCTGCGCGAGATGGATCTCTTCAAGCTGCCGGGGATCGCCGAGACCATCGATTGGGCTCAGGCGCTCACTCAGCTGGACGTGATGGAGCTGGATGCTGCCGTCATCAACGATACCGTGGGTGCGCTATTGAAGTATCAGGATGACATCGCCAAGGTGCGCGGCAGCGAGGCGGCCCGCTTACTCGACGAGGTCAAGACCGCGCTTGCGTCGTCGGGGCGCGTCGGCGGATGAAGGTGGGGTGGCGCCGGCCTGCCACCAGTCTGGGGTACGCCCATGACTGAATCCAGCGACGTCACCTCCGAGCACGGGCACCTGCTCGCAAACATCATGCACTTCGCGCGGGTGCTGCGGGCCGCGGGACTCCCCATCGGTCCCGGCAGAGTGTTGGATGCGGTGAACGCTGTGCGCGCCGTGGGCGTCGCCGACCGGAACGATTTCTACTGGACATTGCATGCGGTGTTCGTCAATCGCTCCCCGCATCGGGAGCTTTTCGATCAGGCCTTTCACGTTTTCTGGCGCAACCCGCGCCTGCTCGAGCGGATGATGTCCATGCTGTTGCCTGCCTTCGAATACCCGCAGGGAATGTCGGAGCAGCGTCTTCGCCGTCGTCTTGGCGATGCCTTCAAGAGCGGCCTCGGGGCCGAGGGTGGCCAGCAGCCGCCGGCCACCGAGGTCGAGCTGGATGCCGCGCTCAGCTGGTCGGCGCGGGAGGTATTGCAGGACAAGGATTTCGAGCAGATGAGCAGCGACGAGGTTGCGCGTGCCAAATCTGCCGTGGCGCGTATGCGCCTGCTGTTCGCGCGGGTGCCGGTGCGCCGCTATCGCCGGCACCGGCTCGGTAACCGCGTCGACATGCGCGCCAGTCTGCGCGGGGCCCTGCGCTCCGGTCCGGGCGTCATTCCCCTGGAGCGGTGCCGCCGGCGCCGGAGGCCGCCACCGCTTGTGATCCTGTGCGATATCTCCGGATCCATGGGTCGGTACTCCCGCATGTTGCTGCATTTTGTCCACACGTTAGCAGCAAATCGCGGCAGGGTTACCTCATTTGTCTTCGCCACCCGGCTCACGAACGTGACCCGCCATCTGCGGGAAAAGGACGTGGACGTGGCCCTGGAACGACTCTCGGACGCGGTCTGTGACTGGAGCGGGGGTACCCGAATCGGTGCCTGTCTGGCTGAGTTCAATCGCCTCTGGTCGCGCCGCGTGCTCGCCCAGGGGGCGGTGACGTTGCTGATCACCGATGGCCTGGACCGGGACGCCGGTGAGGGCCTGGGCGACCAGGTGGAGCGCCTGCACAAATCCTGCCGGCGCCTGATATGGTTGAATCCGCTGCTGCGATACGAGGACTTCGCGCCCCGGTCCTTAGGGATGCGGGCGATCCTGCCCCACGTGGACGATTTTCGCAGTGTCCACAATTTGAGCAGCCTGGAGGAACTCGCCGACGTCCTGTCGCAGGCGGGTGCACGTCACCAGGAGGGGGTGTCCCAATGGTTGGCCCGCAGACGTTGAGCGAGTACACCACGCAGGTGCTGGAGATGGCCGAGCAGTGGCAGGCGGCGGGGCGCCGCGTGGCCATTGCCACCGTGGTCGCCACCTGGGGCTCGTCGCCACGGCCGGTGGGCAGCCAGCTGGTGGTCGACGAGCACGGCGAGTTTCTGGGCTCGGTGTCCGGCGGGTGTATCGAGGGCGCCGTCGTCGGCGAGGCGCTGGAGGTTATCGCCAGCGGCACGCCGCGTTTGCTGGACTTCGGTATCAGCGACGAGACTGCCTGGGAAGTGGGCTTGAGCTGCGGTGGAAAAGTGCAGGTTTACGTGGAACCGCTGGAGTCATGAAGCGCGCGCTGCTCGAGCAATTGCTGGCGGCGCGTGCTGACGGTCGCCCCGTGGTGCTGGTGACGGAGCTCGCATCGGGAAGCCAGGCGCTGGTATTCGCCGGGGGCGATGATGGCGGTGGGCTCGCACCGGAAGTCGTCGACGCCGCCCGCGAGGCGTTGCTGGCGGGACGCAGTGCCATCATCGATCCAGCGGGCGCGGGCGGAACATTTCTGCATGTCTTCAACCCGCCGTTACGTTTGTTCATCGTCGGCGCGGTGCACATCGCCCAGGCGCTGGCGCCCATGGCCGCCATGCTCGGCTATTCCGTCACGGTGATCGATCCCCGCCGCGCGTTTGCTTCGCCACAGCGCTTTGACGGGCTTCGCGTTCTCGGTGATTGGCCCGACGATGCGCTGGCCGGTGAGAACCTGGACGCGCGTTGCGCGGTGGTGACCTTGACCCACGACCCGAAGCTGGATGACCCGGCGCTCGCGGCCGCCCTGCGTTCCGATGCTTTCTACATCGGCTGCCTCGGCAGTCGCCGCACCCATGCCAAACGCCTGCAACGACTCACGGCCGCCGGTTTCGATGCCGACGGCCTCCACCGGCTTCACGGACCCGTCGGGCTCGACATCGGCGCCAGCTCGGCGGCGGAGATCGCCACTTCCGTTCTCGCCGAGATGACACAGACGCTGCGTCGAGGAACATCCGGGTGAAGTTCGGTGCCGTGGCAGTGGAAGAATGCGCCGGGGCAATTCTGGCCCATGGCATGCGGGTCGCCGGCGGCGTGTTCAAAAAGGGTCGGATCCTCGGCGCCGAGGACGCCGCGGCGCTGCGCGACGCCGGTTACGCTGAGGTGGTGGTGGCGCGGCTGGAGGCGGATGACGTGGCCGAGGACATGGCCGCCGCTGCCCTGGCAACGGCGCTGGCCGGTGAGGGCGTGCGCGTTGGCCGGCCCTTTACCGGGCGCTGTAACCTGTTGGCGCGGAGCGGCGGGCTTCTGCTCGTGGATTCCCACCGGTTGGACGGCGTGAACAGGGTGAACGAGGCCATGACCGTGGCGACGCTGGCGGCGAATACTCGGGTATCCGCGCGTCAGCTACTGGCCACCATCAAGATCATTCCCTTCGCCGTGCCTTCGCGCCATCTGCTGCAGGCCGAGGCTGCCCTGGGATCGGCCGGGGCGGCGTTGCGCGTGGCGGCCTTCCGACCCACGGACGTGGCGCTGGTGCAGACGCAGTTGCCGGGTACCAGGGACGCGGTGCTCGACAAGACCGCAAAGGTCATCGGCCAGCGCCTGGAGGCGCTCGGCAGCCGCCTCCTATGGGAGAAACGCTGCCAGCACAGCGAGCAAACGCTTATCCGCACCCTGGGCGAGCTGCTGGCCGCCGATCCGCAGATGGTGCTTGTCGTCGGCGCATCCGCCATCGTCGACCGCCGCGATGTGGTGCCGGCCGCCATCGTCGGCGTTGGCGGCCGGCTGGATCATTTCGGCATGCCGGTGGACCCCGGAAATCTGCTGCTGCTGGCCCACCGCGACGACACACCGATTCTGGGCCTGCCGGGTTGCGCACGTTCGCCGAAGTTCAACGGTTTCGACCAGGTGCTGGAGCGCCTGCTGGCGGGTCTGCCGGTGGTTGCGGCGGATATCATGGGCATGGGCGTGGGCGGGCTGCTCAAAGAGACCGTCGAACGCGCGCAACCGCGGCTGGCGGCGTCGCCGCAAAAGGCGTCCGGGGCGCGCCCGCCGCGCATCGCGGCACTGGTATTGGCCGCCGGGCAGTCCCTGCGCATGGGAGTGTGCAACAAGTTGCTGGCCAGCATCGACGGTATTCCCATGGTGGCACGGGCCGTGGACGCGGCTATCGTCGGTCTCGAGGCCGGCATGGAGGCCGGAGTCAACGGTGGCGTCTATGTGGTCACCGGGCACGAGCACGAGCAGGTCGCCGGGGCGCTTGCCGGGCGTGATGTGCATCTGGTGCACAATCCCCGCTATGCCGTTGGTCTCAGCACCTCGTTGGCCAGCGGGCTGGAAGCTCTGGCGCCAGACGTCGACGCCGCACTCGTTTGCCTGGGCGACATGCCGCGGGTGAGGGCTGCGCATATCAAGAGACTCGTCGAGGCCTTCGATCCGCTGGAGGGCAGGGCCATCTGCGTGCCCATGTGGGCGGGTAAACGCGGTCACCCGGTTTTGTGGGCACGCCGCTTCTTCGCCGAGATGAGCGAAATCAAGGGAGACGTGGGCGCCCGTCATCTGCTGGGGGAATATGCCGAGCTGCTTTGCGAAATTCCGGTGGACGATGACGGTGTGCTTCTCGACGTGGACTCTCCGGGGGCACTGCGGGCGCTGCAAAGCGGAGATTGAGGCAGGCGCCGATTGAGGAAGCAGTTGTCGAAGTAGCTGGCACCAGCCCCGTCAGCCGCCGGGCTTCTCGACGACGATTGGCGGCACCCCCTCGATGCTCTGTATAGTCATGGTTACCAGCCGGCCATCGCGATCCCGGTGTTCCAGCTTGACCGGCAGGAATCCCAGCGCCGGTGCGCACCACAGGGTCGCTTCGCGATCGTTCTCGTGGCGAAGGCGTCGAATCTTCACCGTCTTCAAGGTGCCCAGGGCCGTCTCCAGGGTCTCGGCGCCGACCTCGCGCATGTCGTAGACCTTGAGCCGTCCGCCGTCGGCGATGGTGTACTGCATGCTGCGTTTGCCATCGGCGAGATCGCCCATCAGTGCCAGCAGATAGTTGAGCTTATCCAGGGTTTGCGGAGGCACGGACATGCGCCATGTGTGCCCCTTGGCGGTATTGAGAACGGCATCGTTGTCCCAGTCGAAGGTGACCTGGACGTTCCTGGTCGCGTTCTTTCCATAGCGGTCGTAGCGATAAACGAGAGGTCGAAATGCCTGGCCGTAGACTTCCGACTCACTGCGTTCCGTGACGTACACGTCGCTGATGAGCGCGCCGGCACCGGCAGGCTCGCTGCGGGATTCCCACAGGAACTGCTCGTTTTCCCCAGGCACCAGCCGCCACTCGCTCCTGCCGACGGTGGTACCGAAGACCTTGAGCACGAAGCTCGCTACGAATCGATCGATTCGCATGGTTGCAGCCGAGCAGACCGCGCTTGCGAGCATCAAGATCAGGATTAAGGCGGTACGCGTCATGCTGGTCGAGTCCGGAGAAGTGTCTGTCGGCAATCCGCATGTGCGGCGCAGCGATGCATCGTAGGCAGCTTTAGCGCATGAATCAATTCAGTACCGTGACCTGTGCCAGCTTGGAGCGCATGTCCTTATGTTAATATCCCGAGCCTTGTTTCAGGCCCGCGGCGCGCGTTCTGCAGGGGTTTGGACTCCGGCGATCTGGGGAGGGACGACCGGGCGTGGTGAGACAGCTCTACAGCGCTCTTCACTATCTGGCATTGCCCTATATATTTCTGCGCCTGGCGTGGCGCGGGCATCGCGACCCGGGATACTGGGAGCGGTGGGGTGAACGCTTCGGCCGCATTCCGACTTTGCCGGGGAACCAGCAGACTCTGTGGATCCACGCGGTTTCCGTCGGCGAGGTTCAGGCGGCGGTGCCATTGGTGCGGGCATTGCGCTCCAGCGGTCGGGATCTTCGCATCGTCGTGACCACCACGACCCCCACCGGCCAGGAGCGCGTGCGACAGGCGCTTGGCAACAGCGTCCTGCACCGCTACGCACCCTACGATTTGCCGGCGGCGGTGCGCCGCTTTCTGGCACGTGTACGTCCGCAGCTCGTCATCATCATGGAGACGGAGCTGTGGCCGAATATCCTGCACCAGTGCTCCAGGCAGCGCATCCCGGTGCTGCTCGCCAATGCGCGCCTCTCCGAGCGGTCCGCGGCCAGCTATCGGCGCGTGGCCAGCACCGCGCGCCAGATGCTCACCAGCGTCAGCTGCATTGCCGCGCAAACCCCGCAGGATGCCGCGCGCCTGGTGTCTCTGGGGGCCCGCCCGGACCGGGTTCGGGTAACCGGCAACACCAAGTTCGACGTGCGTCTTCCCGCCAGCCTTTCCGAGGAGGCGCAGGTGCTGAGGCGCTGCTTTGGCGTCGACCGGGGAGTCTGGATCGCGGCCAGCACCCACGACGGCGAAGAGCGGCAAGTTCTGCAGGCCTTCGAGACGGTACGCGAAGCGCTGCCGGACAGCCTGCTGGTGCTCGTACCGCGCCATCCCGATCGGGCTGCGTCGGTGGCGGCACTGGCGAGAAGGTCCGGGCATGTCACCGCCATGCGATCCGAATCTCCGGCGTCCTGTGCGGATGCGAGCGTTTTCATCGGCGACACCCTGGGCGAATTGCCGCTGTTCTACGCGGCTTCCGATGTGGCGTTCGTGGGCGGTAGCCTGGTGCAGGAAGGCGGTCACAACATGCTCGAGCCGGCGGCCCTTGGTGTTCCGGTCATATTCGGGCCTTACGTCCACGATGTGGCGGAAATCAGCGAAAGGCTCTCGCAAGTGGGGGCCGGAAGGAAGGTCGACGACAAGGGTGAACTCGGTGCGGCAGTGGTCGAGTATATGCAGGACGCCAATCTTCGCCATGTGGCCGGTCAGAGGGGGCGCGCGTTCGTGGAGGAGAATCGCGGTGCGCTCAAGCTGGTCATGGAGCTGGTGGACGAGCTGATGGTACCGGTGAACCCTGTGGCGTCCGCGGGAGCGTCACCGTGAATCAGAGCGGGTATCCGAACAGGCTGCGGCGGATTCTGATCATCGCCGACGATGCTCCCCGGGGGCGCAGGCTTGCCGACCTGTTGCGCTCGGAAGGACTGGAGCCCGTGACGGCCGAGCCGCTGGACGCGGCCAATCCAGCAATAGTTGCGGGAGACTTCGCGGTCGTCGTGATCGACGAGCGTTGCCTGGAATCCGCCGCCGGCCCGGCCGTGAAGGCCCTCAGGAAGCAGGATCCAGAGCTGCGCGTCGTGGTGGATACGGGCAACGGTTTTCCCGGTGTCACCTCGGAATCCAGCACGCTTACCGATTGCGCGCCGGTAATGAAGGCGGCCGATTCGCTGGAACTGGTGATCTGCGTCCAGCGCTCGGTTCGCGCGCGCTACGAGGAGCGTTTGGCGCGGGTCGAGGAGCAACTGGCGCACATTAATGCCTCCAGTAACGAAGGGATACTGATCATCGATCCGCTGCGCGAGCGCATCGTGAACGCCAATCCGCGGGTCGCGCGGCTTCTGGAATACGCGCCCGGCGAGCTTGTACAGCTGCCCGCGGCAAGGGTGCTCCCGGACGCCATGGCGGGATTGCGGCGCCTGGTCAGCGCCAGGCGCGTCGCCGGCCGCGCCTATACCCTGGAGCTCGATTGCCGCACCAGGAGCGGTATCGAAGTACCCGTGGAGATTGCCGCCTCGGTGCTGAAATCGAACAGCCAGCCGCTCATCCTGGTGCTGCTGCGCGATTTGAGAGACAGCCAGCACGCCCAGCGGGCGCTCAGCGAGAGCGAGGAAAGATTGCGCGCCGTGTTCGATCACTCGCCGATCACCATCGATCTCAAGGACACGCACGGTGGATACCTTCTGGTCAACAGAAACTACGCCGCGCAACACGGTGGAACCGTGGAATCGGTATCCGGCTCCCACACATCGGACATCTACCCGGCGCAAGCTGCCAAAGCGATTCGGGCCCACGAGATGGCTGTGCTCGATTCGGGTAAGGCTATCGAACGGGAATACCGCATCAAACGCAACTCCAGCGAGCGCACTCAGCTGGTCGTCAAGTTCCCGATCCGTGACGCGAAAGGCGAGATTGCCGGCATCGGCGGTATCGGAACCGACATCACTGAGCGAAAACGCGCCGAGGCCGCGCTGGCGCTCAGCGAAGAGCGCTTTCAGGGTCTTTATGACAATTCACCGGACATGTACTTCACCGTAGCCGAGGACGGCACGGTCACGTCCGTCAATCAGTTCGGCGCCGATTATCTCGGTTACAGCAAGGAATCGTTAATCGGTGAACCGTTCTGGATGCTGATTCACGTCGAAGATGTGTCCTTCGTTCAGGAACAGTTCGGTAGTACATTCGGTAATCGGGCGATTGAGAGTGAGCTCGAGTTTCGCATGGTGCGCCAGGATCAGTCGGTGCTCTGGATTCACGAGCGCATTCGGTTGCTGCCTGAGACGCCGAGTGCGCCCGCGGAGCTGAGAATCGTGTGTCGCGACGTCACCGAAGCACACAATTTGTCCCAGGAGCTGTCCTATCAGGCGACGCACGATTCTCTCACCGGGCTCGTGAATCGCCGCGAGCTGGAAAATCGCCTGGCCCGGGTACTGGAAACGGCGCGCGTCGAGGATTCACACCACGCGCTCTGCTACCTGGATCTGGATCAGTTCAAGGTCATTAACGATACCTGTGGGCACGTGGCCGGTGACGAGCTGTTGCGACAGCTTTCTGAGGTTCTCCGCTCGAAGGTGAGACACCGGGACACGCTGGCGAGGCTCGGCGGCGACGAGTTCGGCGTGCTGATGGAGCACTGCGTGTTGCGCCAGGCCGAGCGAGTCGCCGATACGCTTCGCAAGACCGTCGAGGAGTTTCGATTCAGTTGGGAAAACAAGACTTTCAGTGTCGGGGTCAGCATCGGGTTGGTGCCCGTGGCCGCGGATAGCGAGAGCGTCGCAAGCGCGTTGAGCGCTGCCGATACGGCTTGTTACGTGGCCAAGGACCAGGGCCGTAACCGGGTTCATGTTTATCACCCGGAAGACATGGAGCTCGCGCGGCGGCACGGGGAAATGCAATGGGTGGCGCGAATCAACCAGGCTCTTGAAGAAGATCGATTTTGCTTGAGCGCGCAGCCGATTCGGGCACTCTCGGATATTGGTCTGGAATCCGAGGCGCCAGAGCTGGCAGCGGACGGTCACGGCTACTTCGAGGTGCTTCTGCGAATGCGCGATGCCAGTGGGCGGATGGTGCCTCCGGGGGCATTTCTGCCAGCCGCGGAACGTTACAGCTTGTCAGTAAAGCTCGACCGTTGGGTAGTGGAGAAAATTTTCTCCTGGCTGGACGAGCATCCGGCGCAGCTCGAGCAGCTTGTCATGTGCTCCATCAATCTTTCCGGCCACTCCATCGCCGACGAAGATTTCCTGCAGTTCGTGATTTCCAGTCTGGACGGAACCAATGTGCCGGCGGAGAAACTGTGCTTCGAGATCACCGAGACTGCGGCCATAACCAATCTGGTCAGTGCGACCCGTTTCATTACGGCTTTGAAGGGCTGGGGATGCCACTTCGCGCTGGATGATTTCGGCAGCGGATTGTCATCTTTTGCCTATCTGAAGCAGCTTGCAGTGGATTTTCTCAAAATCGACGGTGTATTCGTCAAAGACGTGGTCAATGATCCCATCAATCTGGCGATGGTAAAATCCATCAACGACATCGGAAAGGTGATGGGCAAGCGCACCATCGCGGAATTCGTGGAAAATGACGGGATTCTCGAAAAACTTCGCGAAGTGGGTGTCGACTATGCCCAGGGTTATCGCGTCGGCAGACCGAAGCCCCTGGATCGGTTGCTGAACATTGAGCCGGAGAGTGAAGCGATGGGTGAGCCGCTGGAACCCACGGCCTAGCCGGAGCCGGCAAATGAAATGAAAATACTTGTACTGCTGCGCCATGGTGAAAGCACCTGGAATCGGGAAAATCGTTTCACCGGATGGACCGATGTGGATTTGACCGAGCGTGGCGTGGCGGAAGCGCGCCGCGCCGGCCAGCAACTCGGCGAGGAGGGGCTGCAGTTCGACGTTGCCTACACATCGGTCTTGAAACGCGCCATCCGAACCCTGTGGATCGTGCTGGACGAACTCGATCAGATGTGGATCCCCGTGCACCGATCCTGGCGTTTGAACGAGCGTCACTACGGCGCCTTACAGGGACTCAATAAGGCGGAGACGGCGCGCAAGTACGGTGACCAGCAGGTGCTCGTGTGGCGCAGGAGCTACGACACGCCACCGCCGACCCTGGACAGCAGCGACGAGCGCTTTCCCGGAAGCGAGCCACGTTACGCGGATTTGGATCCACGGGACATTCCCCTTACGGAATGTCTGGAGGATACTGTCGCGCGCTTTCTTCCCTTTTGGCACGAGACCATCGCACCCGATGTGCGCGCCGGCAAGCGGGTCATCATCGTCGCCCACGGCAACTCGCTGCGCGCACTGGTCAAGTATCTCGACGATGTCTCGGACGAGGACATCGTAAGTCTCAACATTCCCACCGGCGTGCCGCTGGTATACGAGCTGGACGACTCCCTGAAGCCTGTCAGCAGCCGTTATCTGGGTGACGCCGATGAAGTGCAGCAGGCAATGCAGGCGGTGGCCAACCAGGGAAGGTCCGCGTAGGTCGGAGCTAAATGGGGGCGGGAAAGAACCCGTCCAGTGTGGCGACCACAATTCCTGGCCGGACTAGCCCGAAGTTCCCCGCCGATCTGAGCGCCGAATCAAGCTAACCCTTTGTTTCCCAATCACTATGGGCGCAAAGTGTGTCGCCAACTGTTCCCATGTATATGTGTATAAATAGTTGCCATAGAACAGTCGATATGATATACATGTTCCCATGTATATCGAAATCGTGCCAAACCGCAACTCCCGCCCCGCTGTGCTCCTGCGCGAAGGCTGGCGTGAGGGCAAACGGGTACGCAAGCGCACCATCGCCAACCTCACCGACTGGCCATCGACCAAGCTCGAAGCCCTTCGACGGGTGCTGAAAAACGAGCCGCTACTGCGCCCCGATGAGGCTTTTCGCATCGAGCGCTCGCGACCCCATGGCCACATCGAGGCC
>CAXMNG010000271.1:0-21779 GCA_964194585.1 Salibacteraceae bacterium
AAGATTCAGAGAGAAAACTGCTCCAAAGCGAGGTACGGTGTTGGCGCCCACGCGCAGAACGCAGCGCCTGATGAGCCGCGCACTCCTGACGATGGGATTGCTCATGATGATGGCCGCCTTGGGGCAGTTGGTTAACGCCAAAGGCGAAGATCAGACGAAATTCAAGCGCATTCCGACGCAGTTCATCGCAGCGTTGGGTGATCCAGGGGCGACCTCCGGAGGCAATGCACAATCGTGGGGTCTGTGGCGTCTAGATCCGGGCCCGCGGGGAGTGTGGCTGGACAGCTATGAGCAATTGAAGGCCGCGGGTGGAGTCGCCCCAGCACAGTGGAAATTCGACAGCACGGACTGGTGGCTGGAGGAAAACGGCTTGATCATGGAGAAGCCAGACTTCCCCGTCCCTCCTGGCAAGTACGTAGTCACGGGTGACCGCGAGGTGATTACCGTGCTGACCGTTCATCCCGCGGACAAGGACGGTGCCAAGCGCTGGGAACTCGACAACGGCGCGGAGCTCTATGATGTGACGCACTTGCCATGCCGCTCCGCGCGCTATACATCGGCGTCGAGTGATGGTTCGTGTTCGCCGGCCAAGGCGCAAAAGAGTGCATTTCCAGTTACCCCAGGGGGCCCGATGCCCCCAGTCGAGGGCTGCAACAAGCAAGACTATGCGGTTCTCTTCGTGATTGGTGTGGCTGTGGAAAACTGATTGTTGGTGACACCGGCGAAACCCGCAAAGAAAACTGTGATTCTTCCCGACTAGTAGCGTCTACGAGCGTCTGAATTTGGCCGAATTTGGTCGTTTGCATCTTGGACGTAGCGCTTCGTAATCAGTGGGTCGGTGGTTCGAGTCCACTCACCGGTACCATAAAATCAAATACTTACGTCAGTCGCTCAGCGGGACCCTCTGAAGCCCCTTCATCTTGACGCTTCATAAGGTTATGGTCCCTTCGGGGGAGGGATCGGCGCTAACCGAGTTGTAGAATTTGACTCACGGAATTCGCTCGGGAAAGCCAAAGGAGGGTGTTTGTGGAAGATTCAGATCGCCTGCCACGTAAGCTCGCTGCCATCCTCTACGCGGATGTTTCCGGTTACGCGCGTCTGACTGGTGAAGATGAAGATGCGACTCACCGCAGGCTCAGCGAATACCTTGATCTCATCTCCAGTACCGTCGAGCATCAACGTGGCCGCGTTATGCATTACGCTGGGGATGCGGTGCTCGCTATGTTCGAGGCAGTGGTTGATGCGCTGTCTTGTGCCGTCAGGATTCAACGCGATCTGAAGATTCGCAACGAAGATCTTCGTGACGAGCGGCGGGTTCAGTTCCGTATCGGTGTGAATCTCGGCGATGTGATCGAGGATCGCGGAGACATCTACGGAGACGGTGTGAACGTCGCGGCGCGGCTGGAAACTCTCGCGGAACCCGGTGGTATCTGCATCTCCGAGTCGGTCCACACCGCGGTTGGACGAAAGCTGGTGTTACGCTATGAGTCTATCGGTAAGCAGCAGGTCAAGAACATCGACAAGCCGATACCTGCCTACCGTGTCGTCCTGGACACCCCCGAGGCGGGGGCAAGGCAGGGAGAGCCTCCCTTGCGGGCTTTGAAGGTTCTGATTGCGGACGACCACCCCTTGGTCCGTGAGGCGTTGAAGAACGTTTTGAAAGCGCTCGATGATCAAGTCATCATCGTCGAGGCTCCGGACTGCTCGACCGCGCTGAGTCAAGCTGAAGAGCATCAGGATCTGGATCTGATCCTGAGTGATCTCGAGCTGCCGGACATTGGCGGCTTCGCCCTGTTGACAGAGCTGAGGACGCGTCATCCCACCATCCCCGTCGTGGTGCTGTCGGGCCACGAGGACCGCGACAGCGTGATGGAGGGGCTGGAGCGGGGCGCCATGGGCTTTATTCCCAAGTCATCTCCCAACGAAGTGATGTTGAGCGCACTGCGCCTCGTGCTGTCGGGCGGTAAGTATCTTCCGCCGCAGGTTCTTGCTACCACCGGCTCACCATCCGCCGCAGCCGGAACCGGGAGAGGCGCGGGTTTCAGCGAAGGCAAGGTCGTGAGATCGGCCGCCGACTTGGGATTGACCGAACGCCAGCAACAGGTGCTCGCTCTGTTAATGCACGGCAAGTCCAACAAGTTGATTTGCCGTGAGCTCGGTGTGGCCGAAAGAACGGTCAAGATTCACGTATCCGCCGTTCTCAAGGCATTGAACGTGACCAGCCGGACACAGGCGGTGATCGCGGTCGAGCGGCTGGGCCTGAAAGTCGATCCGCCTGGCGACTCCGGCGGCGCGGCCTGAGCGGTTACGCGCTGCCGCCCCCTCCTGCCAGCAGCCGATTCAATAAGGCTCGCACCTTGGCCGGTTGCACGGGCTTGTGCAGCAAAGGGTAGCCGCTTTCTCTCGCCTCGCGCAGCAGCTCGGGGGCGGTCTCGCCGCTGATCAGCGCAGCGGGGATGTCATCGGACAGGCCGGCGTGCAGCCGCTCGATGGCCTCTATTCCGGATTCACCGGGAAGTCGATAGTCGCAGATTAATGCATCCGGCAGCCGTTCATGCTCTTCGAGCTTGACGAGCGCCTCGCCGCTGGTGGCGGCGGTGATGACGTGGCAACCCCAGTCCGTGAGCAATCCGCGCATGCCTTGCTGCACGAGCGTGTCGTCATCCACTATCGCGACGAACGCGCCAGCGACGTGATCGCCGACTGTTTCTGCGAGACGCGGTTCAATCGTGCTGGAGCGCACTTCTCCAATCGGAACCTCAACCGCGAACACCGAGCCTTTGCCCGGCGCCGAGATGAGTTCGATGTGAATCTGGAGCAGGGCGGCCAAGCGCTGGACGATGGCGAGTCCGAGCCCAAGCCCCTTGCCACGATCCCGTTCCGGATTAGCCAGCTGATAAAATTCCTGGAAGATCTCGTGTTGCTGTTCCTTCGGAATCCCGCTGCCGGAATCCCGCACCTCGATGCGCACGTGCGGACCGCGACGCCGACATCCGAGCAGCACCCCGCCGCGCGACGTGTAGCGGATCGCGTTTGAAATGAGATTGAGCAGGATTCGCTCCAGCAATACGGGATCGCTGCGCACGAGCAAACGGCTCGGTACGATGCGGAGCTCGAGGCCCTTCTTGGAAGCCACCGGAGTGAAATCGTTCTCCATTCGTTGCAGCAATGAGCTGATCGGAAAATCCTCCACGTTGGGGCTGAGGACGCCAGCGTCCAACTTGGAGATGTCGAGCATGGCGTCGAACAAGTTGCCCAAGGCCTCGATGGAGGCCTGCGCCTGCTCGACGATCTTGAGCGTATCGGGGGACGCGACCTTGTCCCGGAGCTGAGCGATGAATAGCCCCAGGGCGTGCATGGGCTGGCGCAGGTCATGGCTGGCGGCGGCGAAAAGACGAGATTTCGCCTGATTAGCGAGCTCGAGCTCGTGGGTCCGCTCCTCGACTTTTTTCTCCAGGTCGGCGTAGGACTCTTGCAGCCGTGCGGCCATGTGATTGAATTGCTCGGCCAGCGCCTCCACCTCGTCGCCGGTTCCGACCTCAATGCGGTAATCCAGGGCTCCGCCCCCGATCTGGGCCGCTCCGGACTGCAGCGCCCGAATCGGGGTGACCATCTTACGGGCGAGGATGACGCTCGCTACTACTGCGAGTACAAGACCCAACAACAAGAGCAAGCCGGTGCGGAAGATCATCGTGTTCAGCGGTGCAAATGCCTCGGACCGCGGTTGCTCGATGAATACCATCCAGCCCAGGGGCGCAATCGTCGCATGGGCAGTCAGAACCGGCTTCCCTTGTAGGTCGTGCGCCGTCGTCGCCTGCTCTCCCGAGGCATCGGTTTGTCGAGGCAACGCCTCGAGTGCGGCACGCACCTGGGGCAACCCGGACAGGTCTTGCTTCTGCAAAACGAGGCTGATGTTTGGATGCGAGATGAGCCTGCCTTGGGCGTCAACGGCATAGGCGCGACCCGCCTGACCAATCTTGATGCGCGATACGACTTCCCAGACGAACTTCAGATTTATCTCGACGACGGTAACCCCTCGGCTTCCCTCCGGGTCGGGGACCGCGACGGTCATGTAAGGTTCGGTCTCCTTGCGGAAGTAGACGGGGCCGAAGTAGGTCTTGCCGGATCGGGTGTTCAGAAAACCCGGCGCCTGGGAAAAGTCAGCCCCGCTGTTCACCACGTCCGGTTTCAACCGTGAGACGCGAAGCTGCTCGCGCCCGTTTCCGTCCAAACGGCCGACCTCCGTGATCGCGGGAACCTGACGCAGGAGCTTGAGGTACTCGTAGCGAAACCGCATGTGCGTAGAGGCGGGGGCGGCCGGTGGCAAATGGGTCCAGCCAACCTGGTGTTCGATCTCCGCCACGAACTGCTCAATTCGAGAGGCGGCAGCCGTGGCCTTCTCCCGCTGCAGGCGAAGTAGCGCGGCACGATTCTCTTGATAGGCGAAGTAGAGTCCGCTCGCGCCACTCGTAAGCACTGCGGCAGTGACGAGAACGATGAAGTAAACGGCGTACTTTCGGAACAGCCGACCCCGAGATGTTGGAAGAAGCGCCATGGAATACCTGCTTCAGAGCACGGTTGCTCATCTTCACCGGGGGTCAATGCGAGTATAAATACAGCTTTTCTTGGTTGATGGCAAAATTCCGAGAATTAGAGCCTCGACAAATTCTCGCGAGGCTTACCACATCCGCGCGCACTGATCGACGCCGCCCACTTCAGTATGATCCGCCTGCATGAGAATCGATGGGGAGATGACCAGGCCGAGGGCCTCGGCGGTTGTGAGGTTGACGTGCAGTTCGAAGCTCTTCGGCTGCTCGACGGGAAGATCCATGGGCTTCATGCCCTTCAGGATTTTGTCCACGTAGTAGGCGCCGCGCTCGAACGATTCGGTGAGCTTTGGTCCGTAGGCCATCAGGCCGCCATCGCGGGCAAACAAACCGAACTCGTAGATGGCTGGCAATCGATTCTTTTCCGCGAACTTCAGGACTCGGCAACGGTGCCTGATAGTCAGAACCTCGGCGACCAGGAAAAGCGCGTCGGGAGGTTCTCGCGTTAGCTTCGCGAAGGCATCCTCGAAATCGCCCGGATGGCGTACCTCCACCGACTGCAGCGTCACGCCTTGCGTCCGTGCCGCAGACTGGATTTCTCTGAATCTGAGTACCATGCCGGGATCGCTCGCATTCCAGATCACCGCCACTCGTGAGAGGGTGGGGACCACCTCCTTCAGCAACGCCAATCGTTTTGCGCTCAGATCGGTGGCCATGTCGCTCACTCCCGTGATGTTCCCACCCGGCTGCGCGAGGCTCGCGACGAGCCCCGTTCCCTTGGGGTCGGCCACGTACAGCATGACGATCGGAATGGTGCGAGTCGCTCGTTTGGCAGCCAAGGCAGCCGGGGTGCTCATGGCCACGATGACGTCGACGTCCATGCGAGCCAGTTCGGCCGCGAGATTGGCGAAGCCTTCTGACTTGCCCTTCGAGTATCGCCACTCGATGGAGACGTTTTCCCCCTCCGTGTAGCCGAGATCACGCAGTCCTTGCAGCAGCGTGCGGAAAAGGGGTGCGGGCGGAGAGCAGCCCGG
Source organism: Salibacteraceae bacterium (assembly GCA_964194585.1). Taxonomy (GTDB): domain Bacteria; phylum Pseudomonadota; class Gammaproteobacteria; order HK1; family HK1; genus JAABYT01. The sequence goes on from CAXMNG010000271.1 coordinate 5,582, forward strand.
CGCGAGCACGCCTATCCGGAACACATCTGCCGGCAACGGCGCTCCCTTACCATCAGCCGTGATACGGCTCGGTGGAAGATTCGTGAGATCTATCGGTGGTCCCACCGCGTCCATGGCGTGCTTCTTCGCGAGCGCCTCGACGGTCTCCGGATCTGCACCCGGCAGTCCTTCAAAAAATCCCTCGAATCCCCCGGGCGTCACGACACCTAGAAGCTCGCCGGGTGTGTCGCGGATGTTTCTATAAGTGTGCTCCACGTTTTTCGGGATATACGCAAAAGACCCGGCGGGCACTATCTTGACGCAGTCGCCGAGCTGGAGGGCAAATTCGCCGTTCAGGACGTAGAAGAACTCGTCCTCCTCTCGATGGATGTGCAGCGGCGGTCCAAACTTCGGCTCCGCCGTGTAGCCCCACACCCCCCACACACCTCCCGTTTGCTCGGCTGTCGCGAATATCTCGGCGATGTTCCCCTCTCCCCCGACAGGCCCGGCAAATCGGGGCGCGCCGCTGGGAGACACGACGAATCCCTCTTGCGCCGCTGCCGCGAGAGGTGGCAGGAGAAAGAGAATGGCGAGGGTAGCAGCAAGGCTCGCGAGCTCGACAATCCACGAATTGGCTGATGACGGATCTCGGCCGATGGCTGATTGGCGTCTCACCAGATGGTATTTCATGGCTATCCTCCAGAGTCACTCGAAAGTGACTGATTTAACGCAGGCCCGAACGCTAGCAGCGATAACGAATCTGCTCTCTTGTCCCCCTATGCTTGATTCTTGCAGCGTAAGCCGTCTACGGGAATACGACCGAAGGGCTAGCCCTAAAGGCTACGTGCAGGCTCTAGTGCTGTGACAAAGCGTCGTTCAGCAAGGGCACTGCCGTCAGGAGTCCTACTCGCTTCGCTTCGCTTCGTAGCTCCTGGAGCACCCGGATGGTCGCATGGTCACAGCTGCCGCGCCCGCATGCGGCGAGCGCCCTGGCGCGAGCGATAAAAAAATCGCAGTAGGCCAGTGGCTCTTCCCGAGTCACTTCGTCGAATTGTCGGGCATAACGTTCGACTTCGTCCCAGTCCTCGGCATCCAGTACCGCCTCCATGGCCTCCCGGAAAAAGCGGATCCTCGCATGCCCGTTGCATATTCCCGCCGCAATTCGCTCGCCCTCTTTGAGGGCCCACCGTCGTCGTTCCGGATCCATCGCCACTCGCGCAATAGTCCCTATGAGAATGAGGCCATGAAATCCCTTGTCGTGCGTATCGCAACGACTCCAAGCCTCATCGAGCTCATGCGCGGCCCTCGATCGGTCGTCTTGCGCGGCCAGCACGAGCCCGAGCGTGCTGCTTACGAACGGCAGGTAGCGGCGCTCGCCGATGAGCTGGCCAAGACGCTCGCTCTCCTCGCTTCGTTGCCGGGCCGTGTCCAGTTCCCCACGTTCCAGATACACCTCACCCGCGAACGCATTGGCGATAAGTGCCGACCGATGGGCACCTACCGCCGGGGCGTTTTCAACGCCGCCGAGATAGTACTTCAACGCGGATTCGTGGTCGTTGTCGAAAAACGGTCCGAATCCGGCCATGTGCATGTATGTGAATGCCAATTGCTCGAGCCCCTCACGCCTGCAAAGCGCGAGACACCCGTCTTTTGCGTATTGCGATCCCGTTCGCATTCGTCCGGCGGCATAGGAGGCACGTGCCAAACCCGCGTATGCGTGTGCCTCCAGCTCGGCCGAGCCGCTGCGTCGCGCGAGATCGAGCGCAATCTTCTGCTCGGCGAGGCAGCGCTCATGCTCATAGAGCAAGAAGTGGATGTTGCCGCGATAGTGGTGGATCTCCGAGAGCCGCGCCGCCAGATCGAGCCGAGCCGCTTCGTCTTGAGCACGCTCCAATACGTCGAGCCCCTCCTCGTATTCACCGAGGTCTCTGAGACAGTGGGCCACACCAATCAACGCCCGGCTTCGTTCCTCCGGGTCGGTAGCCAACGTCACAGCTTGTTCGAACGCCTGAATGGCCTCGCGGGTGTCTCCCAAGCTGAGTCGCACCCCACCTTCGAGTTCTCGTAACGCGGCGTGTGTTCCCTCTTGATCGCAGGCTAATTCCACGCCACGAGTGACCAGGTCGAGCGCCCTGGCGAAGTGGAAGAGCGCCACTTGCGCCCGCGCTGCCTCCAGGTAGGCGCGCGCTGCATTCGGATCTTCCGCTCTATCGAGATGCTGTGCGTGGAGGGTCGCATCGCGTTCCGCATACCACTGAGCGGCTCGCCCGTGCAGCGCACGACGCTCCTTTCGAAGGAGGGCTGACAACACCGCCTCTTGCACGAGTGAATGGGAAAACAGGTACGCATCACCGTCTGGCCTGACGAGCTGATGTTTGACCAGAGGCTGGCAATCGTAGTCGGGTGTTTCTATCAGAGCACGCAACGCGTCTTTATGAAAGCGTTGCCCGAGCACGGCAGCGGCTCGTGCAGCGCGCTTGTCGAGAGCATCCAATCGATCCACCTGTGCGGCGATCAGAGTCTGTAAACTTGTGGGAAGCTCTTCGGTGCTGTCGGCGGCACTGCGCAGCAGGTGTTCCAGGAAAAGCGGATTGCCGCCTGAACGCTCGAAACAGGAGCGCATGAACCTACTGGTTATGTCCGTGTGGCCCACGGCCATCTCCTCGGCTTCCGTGTCGCGCAGCGGGCCCAGATCGAACGTCATCAACAGGGCACCTCCTGCGGTACTGCGCCACTCCGCGTCCAACGGGTCGCCCTCGATGCGTGAGGTCATCAGAAGGAGCGCGGGGCAGTCGCGAATCGTAACGGCGATCGCCGCAAGGTACGCGAGCGTCAGTCGATCGGCCCAGTGCAGGTCCTCGACCACCACCATGAGTGACTGACGGTTTGCTTTGTCTTTCAGCAGATCCGTAACCACCTTTTGTCTAGCTCGATTACGGACGTCGTTGTCCAGGGCGTCGTACAGGGCCCGAAGTTCGTCGGGTTGCGGCAGGTACAGCAAATCGTTGAGATAAACGCGCTGGTCGGGCGCGAGGGGTCCGTCAGCAAACGCCGTGTCGGCTGCAATTTGTCGATTCCCCTTGCCGCTTCCGCGAGGGATATCGAGGAGGCTGCGCACGAGGGTCCTGATTGCGTCTTCTCCCTTTCCGACACCGAAGTCGAGCACCAACCCTTTGTGGCAGGCGATGCCCTGCAGATTCGCCATTCTGGCGAATTCCTCGGCCAGACGTGTCTTGCCAATCCCGGGTTCACCCCGGATATAGATGACCTGACCATGTTCATTGCCGAGGCACGTCTGCATGATCGAGGCGAACTGAGCAAATTCGGCACCACGGCCAACAAAGGGAGTGCGCGTGCGCTGAGCGGCAGCTTCCTCCGCAGATCTCAAACGACGCAGCACGAATACGGAGAGGGGCTCGGATATCCCCTTCACCGATATCGGTTCGTGGGTCTCCGCCTCGGCACTTCCCTGGGAAAGGTGATGGGTGGCAGCGGAGATGTATATTTCACCAGGCTTCGCGGCTTGCTCCAGGCGTGCCGCAATCGGTACTGTCGGTCCCGAGGCGTCGTACTCCAATTTATCCCCTTCGCCCACCGTCAGCACCACCACCTCGCCGGAATGCAGACCGACGCGTATTTGCAGGCCACTGCCGTGCCGCGCTTCGCTGTCATTCGAGTACTTACGGATGTCGTGCTGCATCCGGAGCGCCGCGCGACATGCATCGATAGCGTGATGCTCGCTCGCCACCGGTGCCCCGAACATCGCCATGATACCGTCGCCCATGAACCGGCAGACCGTTCCTCCGTAATTCTCCACCGATTCACACATCCGGCGAGTCGCGCCGTAGAGAATGTCGTGGGTTTCCTCGGAGTCCAGTGTCTCGGTAAGTGCAGTCGATCCAGTCACGTCGGCAAAGAGCATCGTCACGGGCTTACGCTCACCGGGCATTCTTTCCCATGCGGCGAGGCTCGTGTCGGGCTCGGCAGACAGGGGCGGTGTTGTTCCGGATTCGTCCTGAATAGATGAGCCGGTGGTTTCGCCTATCCCACTGTCCAGGGCTGCGATGGCCTTGAGGATCTTCTTGCGAGGACCCAGCGGAACACCGAGCTTCTCGAGGTCCTCGTCCGTCAGCTCCGACAGTACCTCGGGGTCGATCTGCTGCTCGACAAAAACAGCCGCGTAGCGCCCGAGGCCAAGCTGCTCCAGCCACTTCGTGACTTCGTCTACCACTTGTTTAGCCGCATAGCCATGATACGCAACGTACGGCCTCTGAAAGTACGGTCGGGTGGACTGTAGGAAACGAGTTTCCTCCCGTGACAGACTACCTACAACTGTATTCGCCAATCTCCAGGAATTTTGCCTCGGCGGAACACACATTCAATGACTTAGCGTCGATCAGGACCGGAAGTTGGTGATCACCCATGCGATGCTGCGCGCCCCGAGGTAGGTGAGCGCGTAGCACACCGGTAGTCCGAGCATGTAGACAGCCAATCCTGTGCCGCTCAAGTTGGTGAAGAAGCTGGTGCTGAAGAACGCGTATCCCCACCACAAGGCGGCCGCGACGAGGGCGGCGCGATGGGCAACACGCTTTGTCGTTGCGTTGCTCGGCATGACAATTTCCCGGTTTCCGGATAAGGTTCCCTTGGTCGGAATTCAGCTACGGGTGGTCCAGATTACTCATGGTACAGGTGGTTTTCACGCCGAATCTCCAGCGGCATGTGTCGTGCCCACCGGTTGGCGTTACGGGCGGCACCGTTGCCGAAGCCCTGAACAGCGTATTCGATGATAATCCCACACTCAGACGCTACGTGCTCGACGACCAGGGGGCGCTGCGTAAGAATATGGTGATCTTCGTCGACGGCCGGGCACTGAAAGACCGGCGCACTCTCAATGACCGCGTGGCTGACAACGCCGAGATCTTTGTCATGCAAGCGTTGACAGGAGGCTGAATGAGCGAGCGATTGCACGTTGCCAGCCGCAAAGGTCTGTTCACCCTGGAGCGCAGTGGTGGATGGCATGTGGCACGGGTGGATTTTCTCGGCGACAACTGCTCCGCGGTTCTGACCGACCCCCGGGATGGCTGCGTCTATGCGGCCCTCGACCACGGGCACTTCGGCGTCAAGCTTCATCGCGCGGGCGGTGGTGGCGCGGCTTTCGAGGAGATCACGCCGCCCAGCTACCCCGAGAAAGCGGACGACGAGGAGGAATGGACGGACATCCATGGTCGCGTGGTGCCCAACAACCTCGAGCTCATCTGGTGCCTGGAAGCCGGACATGAACGGGATGCCGGCAGCATCTGGTGCGGCACGGTTCCCGGCGGGCTGTTCCGTTCCGGCGACGCCGGTGATTCCTGGCAACTGGTGGAGAGTCTCTGGAACGATCCGTTGCGGCGCGGCTGGTTCGGCGGCGGAATGGACTTTCCCGGTATCCATTCGATCTGCGTGCATCCGGATGACGCCGCAACCCTGGCTGTGGCCGTCTCCTGCGGCGGCGTCTGGCACACCCAGGACGGTGGCAAGTCCTGGCGCTGCCTCGGCGATGGTTTGCACGCCGACTATTTCCCGCCTGAGCAGGCCACTAATCCGGCGATTCAGGATGTTCACCGCCTGGTGCAATGCCGCGCGCGTCCAGAGGTATTCTGGCTGCAGCATCACAACGGCATATTCCGGTCTGATGACGGCGGCGGTCATTATTCCGAGCTCAGCGACGCCGCGCCTTCGGCATTCGGTTTTGCCGTCGCCGTCCACCCGCAGGATGCGGATACGGCGTGGTTCGTCCCGCAGATAAAAGACGAGCAGCGCATTCCCGTCGATGGCTGCGTTGTCGTGCTGCGAACCCGTGACGGTGGTCAGAGCTTCGAGCGCCTCACCGACGGGCTGCCCCGGGAACATGCCTACGACATCTGTTTTCGCCACGCCCTCGACGTGGACGCGAGCGGAGAGCGGCTTGCGCTTGGCAGCACTACGGGCTCGCTGTGGATATCGGAAAACGGTGGCGATCGCTGGGAATGCGTCTCCAGCCACTTACCGCCGATTTATGCGCTGCGTTTCACGCAGTAACAGGTATTTAAAGAACAAGTGAGGAAACAATGACAGACGACTCTGGTGGGTGCCGGCTCATCGGCGCAACCGAGCTCAACGAGCTGCTTCAAGGCGAGGGTGAGATCGCGTTGCTGGATGCGCGCGAAGAGTTGAGCTTCGGTCAGGCACACATTCTTTACGCGAGCTGTATGCCGCTCAGCCGCTTGGAGCTTCTCGCCGATGCCATGGTTCCGCGCAGATCGGCGCAGATTGTCGTTTGCGACGGTGGTGAAGGGTTTGCAGAGCGCGCCGCGAAGCGACTCCTGTCCTTCGGCTATCAGGATGTTCGTGTGCTCGATGGCGGTGTCGAAGCCTGGGGGGCAGCGGGGCTGGAAATATTCAGCGGCGTCAACGTCCCCAGCAAGGCTTTCGGAGAGTACATCGAGCTGGAATACGAGACGCCGTCGGTGTCCGCCGACGAGCTGAAAGAGATGATGGACAAGGGCGAGGATATGGTAATCCTCGACAGTCGCCCCATGGTCGAGTACCACGCCCGTAACATTCCCAATGGCATCTGCGTTCCCGGCGCAGAGCTCGCCTACCGCGTCCACGACATCGCACCGTCCGCCGATACCCTGGTGGTCGTCAATTGCGCCGGACGCACGCGCAGCATTATCGGCGCCCAGTCCTTGATCAATGCAGGCGTTGAGAATCGCGTGGTCGCTTTGCGCAACGGCACCATGGGTTGGCACCTTGCCGGCCACACGCTCGAGCACGGCATGACGCGCGAGGCCAGAGAAACTTCCGAACGGGGTCTGGCGGCGGCGCATGAGGTTGCGGCGCGCGTCGCGGAGCGTTTCGAGGTGCGCACCATCGACCACGCGATGCTGGCCGAGTGGCGGGCAGAGCAGGGAGAGCGCTCGCTTTATGTCCTCGACGTTCGCCACCCGGACGAGTACGAAGCCGGCCACCTGCCGGGTTCGCGTTCGGCGCCCGGAGGCCAGCTCGTTCAAGAAACCGATCACTTCGTTGCCACCCTGCGTTCGCGTATCGTGCTGGTGGACGATACGCGCGTGCGCGCAACCATGACGGCATCTTGGCTAAACCAGATGGGTTGGCCGGAAGTGGCGGTGCTGGACAACGCATTCGAAGGCGTGGAGCTTGCGCGTGGCTCCGAGCCTGTGGACGTGCTTGGTCTCGACGAGGATTCGGCCGACGAGATCGCTGTTGCGGAGTTGGACGCGATGCTTTGCGGGGGGCAGGGGAGTGTCATCGATCTGGGATTCAGTCGCGCATACCGCGCGGGCCACATACCCGGCGCCTGGTTCATGACCCGCGCACGCCTAGCGCAATGTCTGCCGGCTGTTCCGAAGCGTGGCCGACTGATTCTGACATCCTCCGACGGAGCGCTTGCCCGCATCTCCGCCGCCGAGGTGGCGACGCTCACCGACGAGCCGGTGCAGGTTCTGGCGGGCGGTACCGATGCGTGGATCGCGGCGGATATGGCCGTGACCACGGGAGCCGAGCACCTGGCGGACGTGGCCAACGACGTGTGGCTTCGGCCCTACGAGAAGGATTGGGGCGTGGAGGATTCCATGCGCGAGTATCTGACCTGGGAGGTCGGTTTGGTGGAGCAGCTGGCGCGGGACGGCACGGCACGATTTCAGCCGCGCCGCTGACGGGGATCCGCGCGTCGATGTCAGATACCACCGTCGTCGGAAACTTGCGCAAGATGCGGGTCGAGGAAGGCGATCCGATCCTCTACACACTGCCGGTGGGTGATGAGTCCGTGGCGCTGAATCCGCTCCTGGGTAAGACCATAGGCATTCGGATCACAGGCAATATTCACTGCGTTGCCTGCGGGCGCAAGACGCGCAAGAGTTTCAATCAAGGCCACTGCTATCCCTGCTTCCGGGACCTGGCCCGCTGTGATGGCTGCATCGTGCGCCCGGAGCTCTGCCACTACCATCTTGGCACCTGCCGCGAGCCCGAGTGGGGAGAGGCCAACTGCCTGCGGTCGCACGTCGTGTATCTCGCGAACTCCTCCGGCGTGAAAGTCGGCGTCACGCGTGAATCCCAGGTGCCGATCCGCTGGATCGATCAAGGTGCGGTCGAGGCTCTGCCCATCGCGCGGGTCGCGACCCGCCGGCTATCGGGGCTCATGGAAGTGGCGTTCAAGGAGCATGTCTCCGATCGCACCGACTGGCGGCAGATGTTGAAGGGCGAGCCCGATTCGGTGGATCTGAAGGCACGACGCGACGCCTTGATCGCCCGGTGCGACGAGACGCTCTCGAATTTGACCGACGAGTACGACAGCGCGGATCCGGAATTTATCGCGGATGTCGAATGCCGGGTGTTTCGTTACCCGGTGCTCGAGTACCCGGTCAAGGTCACCGCCATCAACCTGGACAAGACCCCCCAAATGGAAGGCACATTGCTGGGCATCAAAGGCCAGTACCTGATTCTGGACAGCGGCGTACTCAATGTGCGCAAGTACGGCGGCTACGAAATCGAATTGTCGGTTTAAGTACCGTAGGTTGGGCTGAGCGCAGTGAAGCCCAACAGCCACAAGACGTTGGGCTTCGCTGCGCTCAACCCAACCTACAAGGACCTGCGGTAAGCGTCCTTACTCGGCGCTTGCGAGGCGGATGTAGGCATTGTAGCGATCGCGGATCTGGCGCACGTAATCGACGGTCTCCTTGCCGCGGGCGTAACCGTAAGTCGCCAGCTGATAGAAGCTGCGGCGTGATAGAAGCAGCATGGCGCGGTCGACATTGTTGAACCAACGGTCCGGGTTCCAACCCATCTTGCGGGCGAGACTCCTGGCGTCGCGCACGTGCCCGAGCCCGGCGTTGTAGGAGGCCAGCGTGAACCACATGCGGTCCTGCACCGTGAGTTCCGGTTCGAAGCGTTGGTGCAGCCACGCCAGATAGCGCACGCCGGTCTGAATGCTGGTTTCGACGGCGTGCAGATCCCGGACACCGAAGAGCTCGCCGGTGGTGGGTAGAATCTGCATGAGCCCCCGGGCGCCGGCCCAAGATTCGGCCTGTGGGTCGAATCGGCTTTCCTGGTACATCTGCGCGACGATGAGTGCCCAGTCGAAGCCGTACTCCTCGGCATATTTCTGCACCTGGGCGTCGTAGGGCGAGATGTTACCTCTCACGGAATGTTCCTGGTGAGAAGCCACCTGGTCGAGAATACGATCTGAATTTTTGAAGTACTTGTCGTAAACGAGATTGTAAAAGCGGCCCTTGTACTCTTTATCGAGAAAATCGTTGAGAGCCGCGAGCAGCTGCTTGTTTTCTTTTCTGACGGCCCAACCGTGAGCAACCGGACCATTCAGCGTGAGGGCCGGCTTGATATCGCTGCGCCAGATGAGCTCGACACTCAGAATGTGGCTATCAGACACGGTCAGATCGTATTCCCCGGAGGCTACCCGCGAGATGATCTCCTCAGTCTCCATGTTGTCTGGAGCCGCCTCGAGCCGGAAATCGATGCCCTGATCCAGCAGCTTCTGCATCGTTGTCCAGTACGAACTGGTGCGTCTTATGACCACCGTGCGGCCATCGAGATCTTTCGCATCCGTGAACGCCGGCTCATCGGCGCGTGCAACGAGTTCTTCGGTGACCAGGTTGTAGGGATCGGTGAACGCGATCCCCTGTTGCTTGCGTTCCTCGGTAACGGTCATCGATGCGGCGATCAAATCCCCGCCGCCGGCATTGAGAGTCGGGATGAGATCACCCCATCGATTCGGCACGACCATTTCGAGATGCAGGCCCTGCTTGTCGGCGAAGCGTTTCATGAGCTCGTATTCGAATCCTAGAAACTGACCTCGCCATACGAAGTAGGTGGCCGCGTTGTTACGTGTCAGGACGCGAAGCACTTGGCGATTCTTGATGCCGGGCAGGTCGTCCTTGTAGACGAGCTGACTCTGCTTCTTGAGTTGCTCTCTGCTGAGAAAGCTGTTGAGCGCCTCGAGAAGCTCCACCGCCTCCGGATTGACACCCCAGGCGATGATGCTGTCCCGGGTCAGACCATCGACGATCTTGAGATCCGGCCACCGATCCGACGCTGCCTCGAGTTGAGTGATGTCCACCGCCGCAATGTCGTACTCGCCGCTGGAGACGCCGTTCAGTATCGCGGAAGCAGGAATGTCCTCGGGAAGCAGGCGTAGTTCGATACCAGCGTGTTGCGTGCGAAATTCCTTCAGCAGATTCCAGAACGAAGAGCGCTCGCGCACGGCCACCTCGCGCCCTATCAGATCCGCGGGACTCTTGATCTCATCGCCAATGCGCACGACCAGTTTTTCGCGCACCGTATCGATGGGAACCGTGAACGAGACTTTTTTCCGGCGGCTCTCAGTGATGGTGATATTGGCAGCGACCAGATCCCCTTTCCCCGCCAGCAGGCTGGGGATCAGATCGTCCCAGCGATCCACAGGAATCCACTCGAGCTCGAGGTAGTGTCTTTCGGCAAAGCGTTTGACCAGCTCGATCTCGTACTCGTGAGAGGATGCGGCATCCGGTGGATAGCTGAGAGAGGTGCGCATGTTTGGCAACAGCACGCGCAGCTCGCGCCGCCACCGGATCTGTTTCAGATCCGCTACCGTCCGTTCTCCGACGGAGGGACGTTTGGTGAGATCGAAGGCGGCATCACCGGCGGGTGACGGATCGTAAGAAGGCGACAGGTCCCAGGTTGCCGCGGCCAGTGCAAGGCCGAGGATTATGGCGAGGGTAGCAATACCGTAGTGTCGGCTACGTGTCTTCGGAGCGCGGAGCTTTTCCATGGTCGAACTGCACCTCGCGTGCGACTATCGCGATCGACACCAAAAAGTGCGCGAGCGCTTCAGTCGCTGCAACCGCCGCCACCACGGGCGGCACTCCTCTCATCCCTGCGTGTCGCCGGCGCCCCTCCGGCGATACGTACTAGCGGGTTCGCGGAATCGAAAAGTCCGCGCCCTCGCGAATACCCGAAGGCCAGCGCGAGGTGATTGTCTTCTGTCGCGTGAAAAAGCGCACGCCTTCCGGGCCGTGCATATGGTGGTCGCCGAACAGCGATCGCTTCCATCCGCCGAAGCTGTAATAGGCTGTCGGTACCGGAATCGGCACGTTGACGCCGACCATGCCGATTTTCACGCGGCTGGTGAAGTTTCGCGCGGCGTCGCCGTCGCGGGTGAAGATCGCGGCGCCGTTGCCGAACTCGTGATCGTTGACCATCTGCAGCGCTTCCTCGTAGTCCTTTGCGCGAACGATGCTCAACACCGGGCCGAAGATCTCTTCCTTGTATATACGCATGTCCGGCGTCACGTTGTCGAACAGACAGCCACCGAGAAAATAACCGTCCTCATGATCGGTGACGGATGTGCCCCGTCCGTCGACCACGAGTGTTGCCCCTTCCTCGACACCGAGATCCACGTAACCCTTGACCTTGTCCCGGTGGGCGCCGGTAACCAGCGGCCCCATCTCGACGCCTTCCTGGTCGTAGGCACCGACCTTGAGAGATTCGACCCGGGGCTTGAGACGAGCGACGAGATCGTCGGCGGTCTCATCGCCTACCGCCACCGCCACGGAGATAGCCATGCAACGTTCGCCCGCCGATCCGTAGGCGGACCCGATGAGGGCATCCACGGTCTGGTTCATGTCGGCGTCGGGCATGACCACCAGATGATTCTTGGCGCCGCCAAGCGCCTGCACGCGCTTGCCGTTGGCGTTGGCGGTTTTGTGCACGTACTCGGCGATGGGCGTCGAGCCGACGAAGCTCACCGCATCCACGTCCGGGTCCTCGAGGAGCGCGTTCACCGCTTCCTTGTCGCCGATGACTACGTTCAGCACACCCTTGGGAAGCCCCGCCTCGAAGGCGAGCTCCGCCAGGCGCAGGCCACAGGAAGGGTCGCGCTCGGAGGGTTTCAGCACGAAGGTGTTGCCGCAGGCGATGGCGACGGGAAACATCCACATGGGAACCATGGCCGGAAAATTGAAAGGCGTGATGCCTGCGCACACGCCCAGCGGTTGGCGGATGCTGTAGCTGTCCACCTGCCTGGCGACGTTTTCGTTGATTTCACCCTTGAGCAACTGGGGAATACCACAGGCGAATTCGACGATCTCGGCGCCGCGTTGCACCGAGCCGCGGGCGTCGTCCAGGGTCTTGCCGTGCTCGCGGGACAGAAGCGCCGCAAGCTCGTCACTGTGGGCTTCCACCAGATCGCGGAAGCGGAAAAGAATGCGCGCGCGCTGGGCGGCGGGGGTCGCGGCCCACGCCGGAAAAGCGGCCTTCGCCGACGCCACCACCCGGCGCACCTCGTGGGCGCTGGCGTAGGGCGCGTGGGCGATCACCTGGCCGGTGGCGGGATTGTAGACATCGCCGAAGCGGTTGCTCTCGCCGGGAACCTGTTCACCGTCGACGAAGTGGTAGAGAACCGATGGTGCGTGACTGTCCGTCGAATGGCCTGTTTTCATTACCTTGGCCATGGAATCCTCCTCCTGACCCATGAATTCCGTACCCTCGGGGCGGCTCCCCGGGGGGGGTGCGACGAGGAGCCTAGCATAGCGTAAATGGTCGCGTTTTGGACCTACTTCCATTCCCATTGCACGGCCATTGGGCCGGCTTTTCTGCCTTCTCCCTGGCCCACGGATAGCTGGTATTCGTCGTTGGTCTCGCCGAAGATGCGAGCGCGCATTTACCAGGGAGTGCAGTCATGTCGACCATCTTCTCGAAGATTATCCGCGGTGAGGCGGACGCGGATATCGTGTATCAGGACGATCGGGTCACCTGTTTCCGGGATATCAATCCGGTGGCACCGGTGCACATCCTCATCGTTCCCAACAAGGAGATCGCCACCGTCAACGATCTCACCGACGAGGACCAGGCGCTGGTGGGCTACCTGCTCTTGACGGCCAAGCGGCTGGCCCGGGAGGCGGGGATCCATGAGAGCGGCTACCGGCTGATCATCAACTGCAATCGGGACGGCGGCCAGGTGGTGGATCATCTACACATGCATCTCGTTGGCGGCCGCCCCATGGGCCCGATGGTGGTGCGGAAGCGGTAGCTTGGGCGTAGGTTGGGCTGAGCGAAGCGAAGCCCAACATCCCCGCTTGCGAAGTCCAACATGGTACTGTATATATTTACAGACTCCCGAACGAGGCCACCCCCATGCTGTCACTCACCTCCCGCCAGAATCGGGTTCTCCTGTTCATCCGGGAATTCATGGAGGAGCAGGGATTCCCCCCCACCCGCGCCGAGATCGCCGCAGGGCTTGGTTTTCGCTCGGTCAACGCCGCCGAGGATCATTTGAAGGCGCTGGAGCGCAAGGAAGCCATCGAGATCCTGCGCGGCACCTCGCGGGGGATCCGTCTCCTGGGGGAGGTCGCCGAGACCGGGCTGCCGGTGGTCGGGCGGGTGGCGGCGGGGCAGCCGATTCTCGCCGAGCAACACATCCAGCGGCACTATCAGGTCGACAAGCGCCTGTTTCGCCCGCGCGCCCATTATCTGCTGCGCGTGAAGGGGCAGAGCATGCGCGACGCCGGCATTCTCGACGGCGATTTGCTGGCCGTGCACCGCCAGCCCACCGCCGACAACGGCGCCATCGTCGTCGCCCGGATCGATGACGAAGTGACCGTGAAACGCTTCCGGCGCCGCGGGAACACGGTGCGCCTGGTGCCGGAGAACGATGATTTTTCGCCCATTGTCGTGAATTTGCGCCGGGAGTCCCTGGTCATCGAGGGCATCGGCGTGGGTGTCATACGCAACCGCCGTAACCTGTGAGCGCAGCGCTGGCGCGGCTGCGGCGCCATCCCGCCATCTGGCGTCGCCAGGCGGCGCCGGTGAGTATTCTGCCAACGGGCTTTCCGGCCCTGGATGAGATGCTGCCAGGCGCCGGCTGGCCCATGGGTGCGCTCACCGAGATCCTGGTTCCCCGGGAGGGTGCGGGCGAGCTGCGTCTGGTGATGCCCGCGCTCGCCGATCTCAGCGCCAGGGGCCGCTGGCTCGCGTGGGTGGGACCGCCTTATGTGCCCTACGCGCCGGCGCTCGAGGCTCGGGGTATCGCGCTCTCCCGGATCCTGTGGGTGCGCAGTGACAATACCGCGCAGCAACTCTGGAGCGCGGAGCAGGCGCTGCGTTCCGGGGTCTGCGGGGCGGTGCTGGCATGGCCTTTGCTCGTGCATCAGCGCCGCTTGCGCCGCCTGCAGCTGGCCGCGGAAAGCGGCGGCGCCTGGGCGTTGTTGTTTCGCCGCGAGACGCCGCCCGGCGACGGGTCACCCGCATCGTTGCGGCTGCGCGTCACGCCCATCACCAGTGGTCTTTCGGTGGAGGTGCTCAAGTGCCGGGGGAGACCGGGCGCGCGGGTGGAGATCACCCTGGATGAGTAATAATGATTGCATTAAAGGGGACAGACTGTTTTAAAGGGGACAGATCTATTTTTGAGCGTAAAGGGGCGCTGCCCCCTTTACGCCCAAAAATAGATCTGTCCCCTTTAAAACAGTCTGTCCCCTTTAATGCCCCACGCCTGTGGCTCGCTCTCTACCTGCCGCGTTTTCCGCTGGAAGTGCCGGGTGCGGAACGCACCGCCGCCCTGGAAAGCCTGGCCGCCTGGGCCGGGCAGTTCACTTCCTTCGTGAGCCTGGTGCCGCCCGACGGCTTGTTGCTGGAGATCGGCGGCAGCCTGGCGTTATTCGGCGGTCTGGATAGGCTGCTCGCACGGGTGCGCCACGCTATCGAGGTGCTTGGCTACAGCGCGCGTTTCGGTGTTGCGCCCACACCACTGGGCGCCTGGCTATTGGCCCGGGCTGCTCTGGAAGAACCGGTGACGGCCATGCACAGGCTGCCCGCGTGTCTTGCACCGGTGCCACTGGCCTGCCTGGATCTGCCGGCGCGGATTCTTGACAGCCTGCGAAGTGTCGGCATCGAGCGCTTCGGCGATTGCTGCCGCCTGCCCCGGGACGGTGTGGCGCGGCGCACCGATCCCCGTTTACTCGCGTATCTGGATCGTGCCCTCGGTAAGCGCGCCGATCCGCGCCTGCCCTATACGCCACCGCCCACCTTCCAACGCCGCCTGGGCCTGCCCGGTGAAGTCAGGGACACGGGGACCCTTTTGATCGCCGCCCAGCGATTGTTGCTGGAGCTCGCCGGTTATTTGCAGGCCCGGGCCGGCGGTGTGCAGGCGCTGGAGTGGCATCTCGCCCACCGGCGCAGTCCCGCCACCCGCCTGGTCATCGAGCTCGTAACACCGAGTCGTGACGCCGGGCATTTGTTGTTGCTCCTGCGCGAGCGGCTGGCGCGCGTCGAGCTCACCGAAGCGGTCGTCTATCTGGGGATCCGGGCGCGCAGCATTCTGCCGCTGGCGCCTTCGAGCCAGGATCTCTACGGCGAGGAAGGCGTTACCGGCGGCGACTGGCGGGCGCTGGTGGAGCGCTTGCGTTCGCGTCTGGGCAGGACAGCGGTGCAGGGGCTCACGGTGTCGGCGGAGCACCGTCCGGAGAAAGCCTGGCGCTGTTGCACTCCGGGTCAGGAAGCCGCCGGGGCGTCGCCATCGGTGCACACTCCCGGCAGGCCGCTGTGGCTTCTGGATCCCCCCGAAGTGTTACGGACCGTGGCGGGCGATCCCTGGCTGGAGGGGCGGCTGCATCTCGCCCGGGGGCCTGAGCGCATCGAAAGCGGTTGGTGGGATGGTCACGACATCGCCCGCGATTACTTCGAGGCGCTGCACACGAGCGGCACCTGCTACTGGATCTACCGTGAGCTGCGCGAGCAGCGCGCCTGGTATTTGCACGGCGTGTTTGCTTGAGCAGCACCTCGCCCTCCAGCGTCCCTGACCTTGGCGAGGGATGCTGGAGGGCGAGGTGCTGCTCATGGCCCGTTTTCCGACTGAGCTTCCTGGTGCCGCCAATAGCACTCGGAGCGGGTAGGCGCACCCTTGTCACCTCGTTCGGCGGCGGCGAGGCATTCCTTGAAGGCAGGAAGTAGGTAGGCCTGAGCGTGCCCGGTGACGGGCATCGCAATACTCGCCGCGAGAAATCCTGCGCCGAGAAACCGCGTCCATGAAATTCGCTCGATCTTCAACATGACAATTCGTCCGTAACCGCGAGAGGTGATGCATTAGACCCAGGCGATGAAAAGAGGTTCTCCTGCCTCACTCGAGGAGACCTGCCGGATTGGACTAGACCGGGCGAGAGCCACTGGATACGCTCCCGCCATGGGAAAA
>CAXMNG010000272.1:0-28692 GCA_964194585.1 Salibacteraceae bacterium
GAGACAGGTCGTTAGTGGCGATCGCCGTGAGCGGGCCTGCAAACACCGGCGAGCTCGCCGACATTCCGGAGCTCTCGGTGAACGCCGTCAAGCAATACGCGCAGTCGTTGCTCGGCGCCGTCGAGCAGGCCCATGCCGACGGTACTCCACCGACCCCGAATCCTGTCATGGAGCGCCGGCACGCCCCGTGGCTCAAGACCTTGAAGGAATTGGTCAAACAGAAAGCCGAATCCCTGGACATGCCGGCCCCGTTGCTGGCGCAGGCACGAACGCTCGAGTCCCTGGTGGTGGCCGCCGCCGCCGGTAAGCACGAGCTACCCGAAGAGCTACGGGGCTGGCGAGAGGCGGTCATCGGGGCCCCGCTGATGTCCGAGCTGAAGCGCCTGGTCGACGCGTAGCCCGGCGGTTGCAGGGGCCAGTCTGACTTCGCGATCCCCTATCCATCGACCGAGGTGCGCATCGGTTTACGTGGCTTCGGGAGAATCATCGCTCCGGATGTGGGCGTTCAGTTCTCTCTGGCGATTGTGCGCCCTGCGCGAAGGCTATCGATGAGACTAGCGGACAGATTGTCCAGATCCTCGACGGACGCCTCGGCAGTATAGGCCTTCTCGAGCTGGACGTCGTAGAGAAATGCCCGGAATTCGAGCAGTTTGCAGTAGCCTCGTCCCCGCGCCTCGTACCACAGCAGTAGTACTGCGTCGACCTCCATCTGCCGTCCGTACTCGTAGGCGCGATTCTCGTTGGGACGACGACGCAGGCCATCCGCATGCCACAGGCCATGTCTCGTCACAAGATTCCCGCCGTTGCCAATCATGCTCCCCTCCGGGAAGTAAGCGGCAGCTACGGACGCGCTGCGGTTGAGCGCTCGTAAGATCGTGGACACCAGCCGCGCCAGCTCCGCATGGTCGAATAATCCACTAAGGCACCGTACATTACCGTCCTCCGGGAGCACGGCGATCTGGTACTGGCCCCTCACCCGACTCTGCGATGGCGATCCTTGAGCGATGGCGCTCGGGGCCAGGGCGAGCTTGGTGGACCCCGGTGAGGCAGTCAGTGTTGCTGCGGAAACATTGGATGCAACCGTGTCCGCCACGGCGCCGTCTACAGCGAACGACGACGGCGGGATGGATGATTGTGCAGCGCTCACTGCTTCGAGCTCCTCGATACGAAGCGCCGCAAGGGACGAAAAGACTCCATTGGGGAACTGCTGCAGATAAGCGTGATACCCTTCTCGGGTACCGCTTCTCTCGACGCTCCTCCAGTACAGCGTCTCATTTCGTTTCTCGGTGCTCGACGCCGTGGAAGCCGTCGGCGAGGGCCGATTGAAGATGAACTGCCCGGTGAGTGATGACGATTCCCACGGAATCTGCTGATGGCCGGTGCGCCGCGACACCTGCACCCGAACTTGCTTGAAGACCTCCTCCACCTCCAGACCCGGAACCCGCAGCGCCCGCAGCAGCTCCTCGGTGTAAAGACCGTTGCGACCGTCTCCATCCTGCGCCACCGAGCCCGGCGAGGTGGCGTACGCAATCAGCGTCCCACGCCCCGCATCGATTGCAGCCAGCCCCCGTGAGGCTCCCCGCAGGCGCCGCTCAAAGGGGTTGTTCCGACAGGCATCGAGAATCACCACGTTGAGCCGATTCCCGGCGTATTCCAGCTCATCGAGCACCAGGTTTACCCCCACCGCCTCGATACGCGCTTCGCGCTCCGACCGGATTCGCGCGTCCACCGGCACCATGTAATTGCGGCCACTGACCTGCACGCCGTGCCCGGCATAATAAAAGAGCCCCGATGAATTCTCATCCAGGCGACCGGTGAACTCGACGATAGCCCGCTCCATGGCCGCCTTGCTGGCATTCTCCACGCTGATGACGTCGAAGCCGAGGTCCTTGAGGCTCGCCGCCATCGCGCGGGCGTCGTTGATGGGATTGCGAAGGGGGGCTTCTTTGTAGCTGGCGTTACCGATGACCAGGGCGACGCGCCCACCAGCACGAGCAGTACCCGGCACGAACTGCCCGAACACTGCAACGGCGCCCAGGAGCAGCGCCGCGACCATGGTGGGAGATGCTCTGTTGCCCATGGGACCATGCAGCCGTGGTGGCTATGAACGGTCACCATTCTAAACCATACGGCGCGGGTAGGCGGTGGCCAGTTTCGGCATAAAGATCTGCACCCGCGAATTGCGGCAGAGCATCAATCCGGAAATAATAGGATCTCCATGGGTACGGAAGCGTGGTTCCCGGGAATTACTTCTGCAAGCATACTACGCAGTGACTGCGCACCAATGCGTATGGCACAAATGCCGGGTAGGTTCCTGACATGTCCCAGTTCGGTGTCCAAGAGCACAGCGGTCGACGAAATTGAAAAACCGAAGGACACAGCTTTTCGCACTAAGCGTGATCGTTGCCGTGGTGGCCAGCCTTGGGGCAGAAAAATTGCTCCCCGTCGTGCAGGTGGCGGAGAACTGGTCCCAGGATCTGCGTGTCGCCACGCTAACACCTCCCGAGCCGCAGTCGAATCAGATCGTCATCATCACCGTTACCGAGGACACGCTCGCCGCTTTCCCTTATCGGTCGCCGCTGGACCGCCGATTCGTGAGTGACCTGTTGCGAACGCTCGAGAAAAAGGGCGCCAGGACCATCGGCCTCGACATGCTCTTGGATCAGCCATCCGAGCCGGACAGGGACATCGCGCTACAAGAGACACTACGAGCACTTTCCGTGCCGGTCGTGGTGGCCTCGGCCGAAACGTCCGACGGTGTGACCGAGCGCCAGGCGGCGTTCATGGCGACGTATCTCGATGGTGTTCGCAAAGGCATTCCGATACTCTCCGCGGACAGCATCGATGGCACAGTGCGAACCGTCATGCTGCGACGCCAACACGGGGGGCAACCGCAACTCGGCTTCATCGCGGCTATCGCCGATGCGGCCGGCGTTAGTGTGCCGGGAGGCGATTCGCTGACGCTGCGCTTCCGGGGTGCCCCGGACGCGGAGACGCTGCCGTTTGCCACCTATCCGGCGCACGCGGTAGCGCTGTTACCCGATTCTTGGTTCGATGACCGTATCGTGCTCATCGGTGTCGATCTGGATCTGACGGACCGACACCGTACGCCTTTCTCCGTGGCTGGCGTCGGGAGTGCAAACGACATGCCCGGTGTGCTTCTGCAGGCGCATGCGCTTTCCCAGATCCTCGAGGGACACGATAGCCCGAATAGCCCCGTGTGGCAGAGCGTCCTGATGACTGTCGTGTTTGCCTTCGTGGGCGCGGGTATCGTCATGCTCGGTCTTCCGGGCGCCATCAAGGCCATCGCCCTGTCGGCTGCCGCGGGCGCCATTTGGGCGGGCGGATTCGTGATGTTTCAATACAGCGGGCAACTGATGTCTCTGGCGGCGCCGACACTTGGCCTTGCGTTGGCTGCAGCGCTCACTTATGCGTGGCGTTGGCGCGAGGAGCAGGTGCAGAGGCGCTTCCTCCACGATGCCTTTTCGAAGTTCGTCGCACCCACTATCGTCGATCACCTGGTCGAGGATCCGGAGCGGCTTCGGCTCGGGGGCGAGCGACGAAACATGACCTTCTTGTTTACCGACATTGCCGACTACACGACGCTCACGGAGAACACGGAACCCACGTTGCTCGTCAAGATGATGAATGAGTATTTCGAGGGTACATGCGACATCGTCTTCGAGCATGGCGGCACCATTGAGAAGATTGTCGGCGACGCGCTGCACGTGATGTTTAACGCCCCCCTCGAGCAACCCGATCACTCAGAGCGTGCCGTCGCCTGTGCACTGGCACTCGATGTCTATTGCCAGGCGTTTGTCTCTCGCCAACGAAGCCAGACGATCACGTTCGGTGTGACGCGCATCGGCGTCAACACTGGTATTACGATTGTCGGAAATTTCGGTGGCGAAAAACGATTCGACTACTCGGCCACTGGCGATGCCATCAATGCGGCGGCGCGACTGGAAAGCGTTAATAAGCAGCTCGGCACCCGTGTCTGCGTCAGCGGCACGACCGTCGAGCGCTGCCGCAACGCGAAGTTTCGACCCGTGGGCGAGCTGGTCCTCAAAGGTAAGTCTGCGAGCGTAGCGGCCTTTGAGCCGGTCCCGAATGGTGATAAAAGCCACAGCAGTGTCGACGAGTACATGGCAGCCTACCGATTGCTGTCTGCCGAGGATCCAGAGGCGGAGAGCACCTTTCGCAGGCTCACTGAACAATATCCAGAGGATGCTTTGATAGCTTTTCATGCCAAGCGCCTCGCCGCGGGTGAATCCGGAAGCCTGGTCGTCATGAAGGAGAAGTGAGCATGAGAGTGATTCAAGCACTACTGGTGCTCGTGGTCCTCGGTGGGTGGGCGGAGTCCAGTCAGGCAGCCGACCTGGTTGTTATCGTTTCCAGCGATCCTTCCATCGAAGCGGGCGCCATCGTCGATGGAAGTCGCCCGATCAGCGTCGCCGCCAATGCCTCGGTGATTCTGGTTTCGTCGAGTGGCAAGACCATTAAGCTATCCGGTCCCTATAACGGCGCACTCGACACGTCATCTACAAGCTCTGATAGTCAGCTCGTCGAGTCACTATCGCGACTGATTACCAAGAACGCGCGCTCGCCGACAACACTGGCGGTGTTTCGCGGCGGATTCAAGCGAGCACCGGCCGATCGACCAGACATCTGGGGGATCGATATCGCTCGCGCGGGCAGGTATTGTCTGCGCTCGGATCGGCCGGTCATGCTTTGGTGGGCCGCAGCACGATCCGGCGCCGTCGTGACCTTCTCGAGGTCTGGCGACAGCTCTCGCAGCGCGCGCATCCGCTGGCCCGGGGGTAAACGCCACCTGGCGTGGCCGAAAGAGCTGACGCTCTCGGATGGCGCCACCTATGTAGCGCGCTTCTGGTCGGAGGATGACGGCGAGCAACTGGTTACGATACTGATGCCGGACCTCGGTACGGACGCGCACCGCGCGGCTTGGATGGCCGAACACGATTGTACGCGCCAGGCGCTCAGGGTCCTGGATGCAATGGGGAAGGAGGAAATTTAGCAGCGGGGTGGGTCGCGTCATGCGGTTCGACATTCAAAGGCTTTCAAGCGAACCTCCATCGTGGCCGGTTGACTGTCTACTTCGTGCCACCGCCCGGGACGGTCGAGGAATTCCCTCCAGCTTCGCCGGTACCCGCTTTATCCTCCCCGGGGAGGATACTGGCCGACAGGCGCTGGGGTTACCCTTGCGACTGACCAGGTCGCACAAACCCGGAGTGGCCCCGGCCATGCAGAAGTTCCCCATCGACATCGTCCGCGACGCCTTTCCGGCGCTTGCATCCCAGAGCGATGCGGGCGCCACTATTTTCCTGGACAATCCCGCCGGCACCCAGGTGCCCCGCCGAGTCGCCGACGCGGTTGCCGGCGCCATGCTGACGGCGAGCAGTAATCTCGGGGGTTACTTCACCCAGTCGCGGACCGCCGAAGGCGTCTGGAAAGATGCCCATGAGGCCATGGCGGACATGCTGGGTGCAGCCACGGCGAATGAGATCGTCATCGGTCCGTGCATGACCGCCCTCACCCTGCACATTTCGCGCAGTATCGGCCGGGAGCTATCACCAGGGGACGAGATTATCGTCACCCGCATGGACCACGAGGGCGATATTTCTCCGTGGCTGCACCTGGCGGAAGACCTGGGCCTGGTGGTGAAGTGGCTGCCCTTCAATCGCGAAACCTGGCGCATCGAGCCGCAAGACCTGCAAAGAACACTGACCGACCGTACCCGCGTGCTGGCCTTGAACTACGCCAGCAATCTCACAGGTTCCATCAACGACGTGGCGACGCTGGCAGCCCTGGCAAAGGCCGCAGGTGCCCTTGTCTACGTGGATGCCGTGCAGCTCGCACCCCACCTCCTGGTGGACGTGCAGCAACTCGGCTGCGACTTCCTCGCCTGCTCCTCCTATAAATTCTACGGTCCGCACCTGGGCATCCTGTGGGGCCGCAGCGAACATCTGGAGCGACTGAGGGCCTACAAGTGCCGGTGCGCCTCGGATGCGATTCCGGAAAAGTTCGAGCTCGGCACACCGCAGACGGAGTTGCTGGCGGGTCTCACCGCCACCGTCGACTATCTTGCCTGGCTGGGCGCGCAGGTCGGCGCGAGCGGCGACCGGCGGGCCCGCATGGTGGCCGCCTACGAGGCCGCGGACAGCTACGAAAGCGGTCTCACGATGCAGCTGATCGACGGACTGCGGGCGCTGGATGGGACGACCATCCACGGAATCACCAACTCGAACCGCCTGAGCGAGCGGGTGCCCACCGTCGCCCTCACCCACGAGCGCCTGCTACCCGCGACCATCGCCGAGGCCCTGGGCAAGCAGGGGATCTGTGTCTGGTCAGGGCACAATTATGCCTACGAACCCGTGCGTCACCTGGGCCTGGATGAAGACACCGGCGTGGTCCGAATCGGTCTCGCCCACTACAACACGGCGGCCGAAGTGGAACGGACCCTGGGAGTCCTGGAAAGCGTGACCGGCTGAACGCAGCGTCTTTCGGCCACCGGCGCCACGAGTGCCCGGCAGAGCTTCATTCCCCCCGGTCCAGGCCCCGGAGTTTGGTCTAAGCTTAGCTAAGTTTTCTTGGGGGCCGTGCCCCTTGGGTCGAAAGGGCTATTAAGTCGCGCAGTATCGTACTTCCCGGACTCATCATTCTTGCAGTCTGGACCCTGTTCTGGTGGCCCGTTGTTTCCGGCGACGCCTACCTCTATATACGCGACCTCAGCCTGTTCGCCGCGCCCATGAAGCACTACATGATGGCGCGGTTCGCGGCGGGGGAACTCCCCCTGTGGACGCCCTATGTATCCGGCGGGATGCCGTTTCTTTCCGATCCGTCCAACCAGCTGCTATATCCACCGAATGTCATCTACTTCCTTTTTTCCCCCGTCGAGCGGGCAATCTCTCTGTCAGTGGCGTTGCACAGCCTCCTTGGCATGTGCGCGTTCGCCGGGCTGTGCCGGGTACTTGGTATTTCTCGTTGGATCGCTGCCTGGTCAGGGATCACATACGGATTGACCGGTTACTTCCTGTCCATCGGAGACAACGTCAACTTTTTGCCCGCGGTTGTTTGGGTACCTTCGGCAATCGCCGTATACCAGCTCGGGCTCAACCGGCATCGTTATCGATATTCGGCGCTGACGGCCCTTTGTTTGAGCCTTGTGGTGCTCGCAGGAGATCCGCTAAACGCCGTGTTGTTGGTCGCAGTGCTCGCCCTGATGAGCATCATGACTATACGGTTCGGATCACCTGCACACGAATGGCGAAATGGTGCGGTATTTTTTCCGGGTGCGCACCTGCTCTTGACGTTAGCGCTTGCAATCCTGATGACGGCAGCGCAAGTCCTGCCGACACTCGAATTGATCCCTGCTTCGGTACGTCACTCGGGATTGGAGCACGAACAAATCGGTTTATGGTCATTTCCGCTCGCGCGGCTACTCGAATTCTTCCAACCTTATCTGTTTGGAAGTCACTTCCCTGTCTACGACTTCCTCGTGCCCGATTTATATCCGTCGAAATCCGGGCCCTGGGCAAGTTCTGTTTATCTGGGCACGATTCCCGTGGTGCTCGCCCTGGTCGGCGCGATCGTTCCCGACAAACGACGCCTGGTCTGGCTCATCGTTCTCGTTACGGCACTATTGCTGAGTTTCGGTGCGAATGCGCCTTTCAACGAATTAATCGTCGAGCACATCCCCTTTATCGGTACCCAACGTTACCCCGAAAAATATATATTCTGGGTGACCGTGTCAGCGTGCGTACTTGCAAGCCTCGGTGCGCAAACCCTGCTCGACAATCGACGTTTGGATGTTATTTCGGTAAGACTCGCTACACCGATCACGAAGCTGGCCGTGGGAGTTGCCGTAATCGGCGCGGTGGCCTGGTCGAGTGTGTATCTGCCTGCCAAAGCGTGGTTTTGGGAGTTCGCATTTCTCAATCTCAGTCTTTGGCAAATGCGCATTCCTTTTTCGATAAACCACTTCAACGTGCTCTTGATCCACACGCTGTTGATGTTCAGCATCCTCCTCGTATGGTTGCTGGTGAAATCGCCAAATAGAGCACCCTATCTCGCCCTGATGCTGGTTGTTGCGGCGCTTGATCTATTCTGGGTGCACTATCGGTCGGTGCCGTTGATGCCGGCCGGCATACTGGATCTGGCGGAAGAGCCCTTTGCCCTCCGAACGATGGCCCCGTTGACCGCCGGGCACCCCTACCGCGTTTACTATGATACCGAATCTCCGGGTGGCCGGATCACGTTCCGACCCACGGGTCCGTTTAATGCGCGACTTGCCGCCGCTGTTCCGAACAGAGAGAAACTCATTGCGCAGGGCTATCCACATCTTTACGGCTTTTTATATAGACGGGACCGACTTCACCCGAACGGCGGTATCCTGCACGGTGTGAACTACCTGAACGGCCCTCTGTCGCCGTTACAACTCGCCACGAATGTGTTGTTCGAAAATCATATGCTACGTCAGGACTCCCACAAATTCACAGCGATGGCCAACGTGCGCTACGTGGTGACGGGGATTGAGCCGATGAATCCGATCTGGAACGACGCCCGATTTGTGACCATCGAAAGCGATCCCGTGCGTAATTTGCGGGTGCTGGAAAACAACGAGTGGTTATCCCGGGTATTGCTCGTACCAAATGCCATCGGCACCAACGCTGAAATCGAGAATTTCTATACGGCGTTGGATAACATAGGGAATCCGCGCAGCCACGTGACCGTGGTGTCGGATGTGAGCCCCCATGCCGAACAACCCCTGGTGGAGGTATCATTGAATATCGAGCGGCCGTCACCGGGTCGCTTCCAGGTGAGTGGGTCTTCGCCCTATCAGCGGGCCTACCTTTTGCTGAACGAGTCGTACGTGGATGGCTGGAGGGCGACGGTGAACGGTCAGTCCGCGAAGGTGCTGCGGGCGAATTTGCGCTTTATGACGATTCCAGTCGAGGCTGGACCCTTTGAAGTTACGTTTGAGTATCGACCCAAATGGTTTTTGACTGGCATCGCGCTCTCAGGAGCTGGCCTGCTACTTTGCGCTGGCTTTGTCGTTTATCCGCTGTTCAAACGAACCTGAATTTCCTGCCTGTTACCGATACCTTTGTATTATCATGAGGGCCGAGACCACCCCCCGGGTTCGCAGTCGAGCTGGGTGAGAGCCGGTGAAAGTAGACATTGCACTCGCTTCCGCGCGCCTGAGCGGCTCGCCCTCCTGGTTCGACTCGTTGGCCGAGGCCATCGAGAATCTCGATAACGACCGTTGCCCCTTGCTGCTGATCGCGGCCGTCGGTTCAGTGGTGGACGTCGAGATGGCGATGTCCCTGGTATACAGCGGCCGCTCGCGGCCGGTCCACGTGTGCGACACCTTCAACGACGAGAAGGCCAAGCGGGGACTCGCGAACTACGTCAAGAACACCTACGTTCTGAATCCCTTCTATGCCGCCTACCGGCGAGGCCTCAGGGGTGGCGTCTACCGCATTCGTGATCTCGCACCGGACGCCTACTTCGAAAGCGAGCACCGCAAATCCCTGGCCGTAACGCTCTCGGCCACCGAAGAGCTGGGCTACGTTACCAACGACTGGCCCCAGGGCATGGAGGAGATCAACGTCGTCGTGGAGCTGCCGGGCCGCGAGCTTGCCGAGATTTCCCTCATGCGTCCGGTACGAAAGGGCGGCTTCTGCGACGCCGGTCTGCGCGCGCTCGGCGACATCGCACCGCTCATCGCCGCCGTCTATCGCCGCTACTGGGCAAGCGCCCGTTCGCGGATCGCCCACCAGAGCACGGACTCGGCCATCGAGGACGCCTTCGATCGCTTCGGAGGCGACATTCTCAGCCCCCGGGAGCGCGAGGTCGCGCAGCTGATTCTGCGAGGCCACTCCGGCATCTCCATCGGCACGCATCTGGGGATCTCGACGACGACGGTAAAGACCCACCGCAAGAATCTCTATGCGAAGCTCGGCATCGCCACGCATTTCGAGCTTTTCTCGTTGTTTTTAAAGAGATTGTAGGCGACGCAAGGGCCCAGGACCGTGCTCTGGCCGGAGCGATTCCTCCCTTGGGAGATTCCTCCCTTGGGAGGATGGTAGAGAGTGACAAGACCTGAGACTATAGCATGGCGATAAAAACGACTAATGCGCCCGGTCGGCTCCAGCGACGGCCCGAGCCGGCCCTTCGGCGCGCACATGAATGGAGGGTGACACAATGACGAGACAACTGTTCCGATTGGCTGCCATGGCGCTCGTAGCGGGCGCGTTTTCGGTATCCGCGCAGGCAGAGACATTGCGGGTTGGCATGGAGTGCACCTATGCGCCGTTTAACTATAGAACGGCGGACGGAGAGTTGAGGGGTTACGACGTCGACGTTGCCAAGGGTGTGGCCGGCATTCTCGGCGCGGATGTGGAGTTCGTTTGCCAGCAATGGGATGGCATGCTCCCCGCTTTGCTGGCGAACAAGTTCGATTTGATCGTGGCTTCCATGTCGATTACCGAAAAACGTCGGAAGAAGATCGATTTCTCCGGTCCTTACCGTATTTCCGTTGGGCGTTTGGTCGGTAAAAAGAATGGCGACTTCAATCTGTTCAATGCCGACGGTTCGGTGAATGCGAGCGGCTTCAAGGACGTCAAGGTCGGCCTGGAACGGGCATCGACCTATGAGAACTGGTTCATGGCCAAAGTGCCTGACGCGGAAATCCTGAGATACGACGAGAACGAGGCGATGTATCTGGACCTGCAAAATGGCCGCACCGATGTGATCATGACGAACCCGATGAAGGCCTTCCTCAAGTTCCTCAGCAAGGAAGACGGCGCGGGTTTCGAGTTCGTCAGTCCAGCCATCGACGAAACAGAGTACTTCGGGGTCGGTGTTGGAATCGGACTGCGCAAGGGCAACGAAGCACTGCTCGGACGGATCAATGTCGCGCTGAAACAGCTCACGGATGACGGTTCGCTGGAAAAATATGCGCTCAAGGAGTTCCCCTTCGCGATTCATCCGGCGGTATGGGTCGAACTGAAATAGTCTAGTTCTCGGGACATGGGCGAGCCTCCCGGCCGCCCATGTCTCCGTTGGCGGGGGGGGCGACTGTGTCGGAGCTCGTCGGATGGGCCGACGACTATTTCTGGGGGGCGATGGTCGTCCTCCGGGTCTTTGCCGTCTCCTTGGTGCTTGCGGTCGTCATCGGCCTGATTGGGTCGGCGATGAAGCTGTCCGGGAGTCGGGTAGCCCAGACGATCGCCAACGCCTATACGGTCGTCTTTCGGGGAACGCCCGAGCTGCTGGTTCTGCTCATCGTCTACTTCGGCGCGGCGGTCACGTTGACCGCGATTGGTCAGTCCTTCGACGCAAGCGTCAAATTCATTGATATTCCGCCGTTTTGGGCGGGCGCATTCGCCATCGCACTGATTGTCGGCGCCTATATGACCGAGACGTTCCGGGGCGCGTTCCTCGGCGTCGACCCCGGTCATGTGGAGGCGGCACGCGCCCTGGGGCTCAGCAAATTTCAAACCTTCGTCTACGTGCGGATTCCGCAGATGTGGCGTCTCGCGCTGCCGAATTTCGGCAATCACATGTTGTCACTGATGAAGGATACGGCGCTGATTTCGGTTATCGGCGTGGAAGAGATCGTCTTCGTGGCCAAGATAGCCACGCCCGTGACGCTCAAGCCGTTCACCATGTACTTCATTGTGGCGCTCATTTATCTGTGCATCACTACGGTGATTACGCTGGCGGTGATGGCAATGGAGAAGTACGCCAACAAGCACCTGGTAAGCAGCCGATGAATTTCGACATCGGCTTGGTTTTCGAAAGTATTCCGAAAATGCTGGTCGGGCTCGGTCTGACCCTCGAGCTCCTGATATTGTCCTCCTTCATCGGCTTGGTGCTGGCCGTCATCACGTTGCTGATGCGCATCAGTGGCCGCTGGTTTCTGGTGGCGCCGGCGGTAACTTATATCTACATATTTCGCGGCACCCCCATCCTGGTTCAAATTTTCGTCATCTACTTCGGGTTCCCGCAGTTTGAGTTTGTTCGCGAGAGCGTGTTCTGGCCATTTCTGCGCGAACCGTTCTGGTGTTGCATTCTCGCCCTCAGCCTGAATGCTGGCGCCTACGTCTCGGAAATACTGCGCGGCGGCATGCTCGGTGTCGACAAGGGCATACTGGAAGCGGCGTCGGCGCTGGGTATTTCGAAGACCCAGAGCTTTATCTACATCACGTCGCCCATCGCCATCAGACTCTCACTGCCGGCCTACAGCAACGACATCATCAGCATGACCAAGGCAACCGCTCTGGCGAGCACGGTCACCTTGCTGGATATGACCGGCGTAGCGCGAACCATCGTGGCACAGACTTTCGCACCCTACGAGATCTTCCTCTCGGTGGCGATCATCTACATGATCATGGCATGGATGATTCAGAAGGGCTTTGGCATGGCGGAAAAACGGATGAGCCGGTATCTCAAGCCGGCGGCGGGATAGATGAGGAAATGCGAGTATCGACATGAGCGAACAAGAACCGATTATCGTCCTCGAGAACGTTTGCAAATACTTCGGCGAGTTCAAAGCCCTGAGCGATGTGAATCTCACCGTTCAGAAAGGAGAAAGAATCGTCGTCTGCGGGCCGTCCGGGTCCGGGAAGTCCACCATGATTCGATGCATCAACCGTCTGGAGGAGCACGACAGTGGCCGCATCGTCGTGGGAGGCAAGGAGCTCACCAGTGAGGTCAAGGATATCGACGCGGTACGTCGGGAGGTCGGGATGGTCTTCCAGAGTTTCAATCTATTCCCGCATCTGAAGGTTCTGGGCAATCTGACCCTCGCGCTGAAGCTCGTACGCGAAATGCCGAAACCCGAGGCGCGAGAGACCGCCATGCGGTATCTCGAGCGGGTACATATCCCGGAACAGGCCGACAAGTACCCGAGTCAGCTCTCCGGCGGGCAACAGCAACGAGTCGCCATCGCCCGCGCCTTGTGCATGAATCCGGAGGTCATGCTATTCGATGAACCCACCTCTGCGCTGGATCCGGAAATGATCAGCGAGGTTCTGGACGTCATGGTCGAGCTAGCGGAGGAAGGCATGACTATGATCTGTGTTACCCACGAGATGGGCTTCGCGCGTTCTGTCGCCAACAATATCGTTTTCATGGACCACGGTGAAATCGTCGAAGCAAACCCACCCGAGGAGTTCTTCGACAATCCAAAGCACGAGAGGACGAAGCTCTTCCTCAGCCAGATTATCGGGCATTAGTGCACGCGAAAGGTGACGACCTTGCCTTTGGTCACAGACAAGAAACTCCCAGCTTTTGCTAGTCGGCTCGCCGACGCCAGTCGCCAAATAATCAGTAACGCGATCCCACAATCGTTCCGCGGCGAGTCGAAGAGCGATGGTAGCCCGGTGACCAGCGTCGATCAGGTCGTCGAAGACCGGATTCGCGCCATGATCGCCCAGGAGTACCCCGAGCATGGGATCGTCGGCGAGGAGCACGGCGCGCTGTCGCCCGATGCCGAGTACGTCTGGATCATCGATCCCATCGACGGCACGCTGCCGTTCGTGGCTGGAATACCCGTGTTCGGCACCTTGATCGCATTGACCCACGAGAGGATTCCGATAATCGGCGTCATCGACATGCCGGCGACCGGCGAGCGGTGGATTGGCCGTCAAGGCAGTCCGACAACCCGAAACGGCAAGCCCGTTCGCGTTCGATCCTGTGCGCAACTCGACTCGGCGCTGCTCTCCACCAGCAATCCCGATTTGTACGCCAATGATGAGATCGCGATTTTTGAACGGCTCAAGGCGAAGACACAGTGGTGCATTTATGGAGGCAGTTGCCTTGCCTACGCACAGATCGCCTCCGGGCGGATCGACGTTGGTATCGACGCGGGTTTGGAGCCCTTCGATTACGCTGCCCTCGTTCCCGTCATTCTCGGCGCCGGTGGGGTGATCACGGACTGGAAAGGAGAGTCCCTGAATCTCCTTTCGGGTGGTCAGATCCTTGCCGCCGGCGACCCACGGGTGCATGCAGAGGCACTGAGCGTGCTCAACGAGCGTTTTCCGCAGAAAGCCGAGCAGCTCTCAGCATCGAACGATAACCCCCGAACACCTGGAGTCCAGACATATGAGTGAGTTTCAGCCCTTCGAGATGGAACGCATGATGTCCGAGTGGGAGAACGTCGTCGAATACAACCTGTCGGAGAGCGGTGTGCACCCCATGACCGTGCGCGAGCTCCTGGACGGCGACCCCGGGGGTGTCGAGCGGCTGCTCGACACCGAGCTCAACTATGCGCAAGCCAACGGCGAGATCCCGCTGCGCGAAGCAATCGCGGCACTGTATCCCGGAGCAACCCGGGACAACGTGCTGGTCACTGTCGGGGCGGCAGAAGCAAACTATCTCGCCTTGCACACGCTCGTCGATCCCGGTGATCAGGTGGTGATCATGCTCCCCAACTACATGCAGGTATGGGGGATCGCCAAGAACCACGGGCTGCGTGTCGCGAGCTTTCGGCTGCTGGAGGAGGACGGCTGGGCGCCGGACCTTGCTGAGCTGGATGCGGTCGTGACCGCGCAGACACGGCTGATCGCCGTTTGCAACCCGAACAATCCCACCGGACGCATCATGACGGAAGCCGAGATGGCTGCGGTAGTGGCGGTGGCCGACCGGGTCGGTGCATGGATCCTTGCGGACGAGGTCTATAGCGGCGCCGAGCGTCTCACCGACGACGAGACACCGTCGTTTTATGGCCGCTACGACAAGGTGGTCGGCACCGGCAGCCTGAGCAAGGCCTACGGGCTGCCCGGTCTACGCATCGGGTGGGCCGTGGGACCGCAGGAGACCATGGACGCCATGTGGATGCGTCACGAGTACACCACCATCAGCAGCGCCACGATGGCCAACAGGCTCGCCGCGCTCGCGCTCTCCCCTGAGGTCCGGCCCCGCATCCTCAAACGCACGAGGGACTATATCCGCACGGGCTATCCGGTGTTCGAAGCGTGGATGCGCCCTCACGGCAACACCTTCGATCTCATGCCACCCCAAGCCGCTGCCATCGCGTTTGTGCGCTACGGCCTGGACATCAACTCCACCGAGCTTGTCAATCGCCTTCGGGATGAAAAGAATGTGCTTATCGTGCCGGGTGATCATTTCGGTCTTGACCACTACTTGCGGATCAGCTTCGGCCTCCCCCATGCTTATCTGACCGCCGGCCTCGACCGTATTCACGAAGTCATTAGCGAGCTGAGCTAATCATGGATATCGTCTCATGAAACTCGTAACCCTCGACGAGATAAAGGCCGTTCTACCGGGCATCGATCTGTTGACCGCCATCGAGGCCGGTTTCGTAGCCTATTCCGAAGGTCGATGCATCGTACCGCCAGTCGGCGAGCTGCTCATGGACGAGGGTGAAGTCCACATCAAGTATGGCTGCATCACCGATGATCCCTTCTATATCATCAAGATCGCGTCAGGCTTTCACGGCAATCCAAGCCTCGGCCTCGCCTCCAGCAACGGACTGATGTTGCTGTTTAGCCAGCAGACGGGTGAGCTGGTGTGCATTCTGCTGGACGAGGGTCATCTGACCGACTTGCGCACCGCCGTGGCAGGTGCCATCAGCGCCAAGTACCTGGCGCCGCGACCCGTGCGGCGTATCGGGATCATGGGCACCGGCACGCAGGCACAACTGCAGCTCAAGCACCTGGCAACGGTTGTCGACTGCCGTGAGGTCCTCGTGTGGGGCCGGGGCGTCGAGCAGCTCGAGCGATTCCGCGGCGAGCTGGAAGGATGCAGGTTCACCATAGAGACAACTCTCGATCCCGCGGAGATAGGGGCCACCTGCAACCTCATCGTGACGACCACCCCCGCCACCGAGCCGATCCTGCGGAGAAGGGATATTCGGCCCGGCACGCATATTACAGCCATCGGCTCCGACTCGCCGCACAAGCAGGAGCTTGACGTCGAGATCATCGCCGACGCCGACCACGTCGTGGCCGACAGCATAGCGCAGTGTCGGTTGCGCGGTGAGATATTCAAGGCCTTGGAGGCCGGTGTCATCACGGAGAACGTTGTAGTGGAACTCGGTCACCTCATCGGCGGTGGGGCGCAGGGCCGTACGACAGCCTCCCAGGTGACAGTTTTCGATTCCACCGGCGTGGCCGTGCAGGACATAAAGATTTCGAACGCAGTGTACGACGCGATTAACTGAGATAGCGCTTTCCATCAGCGCCGATCGGTACGCATTCGCCGCGCAGCCGATCGCCTTCGGCAGCCACGATGTGCACGTCTACAACGCCGCCCTGAGCCTCGCCTTCAGCCAATTCGACACGCAGGTAGTTGTCGGTCCATCCGGCCAGATATGAGCTCCCATTGCGACGTGACGATTCGAGCAACACAGGCAGAGTCCTGCCCACATGACGTTCGCGAAATGCCCGCTGCTTGTCTCGCATCAGCTTTTTGAGGGCGCGGGTACGCCGCTTCTTCACGTCTCCGGGGATCTGGTCTCCGTAGCCTTCCGCTTCCGATCCCGGTCGTACCGAATAGGTAAACGGATGCACATAGGTAATGGGCAGCTCCGCCAGGCAGTCGAAGGTTTCCTGGAAGTGCTCGTCGGTTTCCCCGGGGAAACCGCAGATTACGTCGGTACCGATGCCGCAATCTGGTATCGCCCGGTCGATTTTTCGAATCAGATTCGAGAAATGCTCGGCCGTATAGCGCCGTTTCATACGCAACAGAACCGCGTCACTCGCGCTTTGCAACGGAATGTGGAAGTGCCGCGCGAATGTGTCGTGCCCCGCCATGAGGTCGATGAGCTCATCGGTGATCGACGCCGGCTCTATGGAGCTCAGGCGAAAGCGCTGCAATTCAGGTATTGCCAGGATTTCCCGCACGAGATCCGCCAGCGCGCGCCGGTTTCCGGGCAAGTCCAGTCCGTAGTCGCCAAGATGCACGCCCGTAAGCACCACTTCCGCGTAACCGGACGCCACCAGCGCGCGCACTTGCGCGAGCACGCTTTCTGGCCTGCGACTGCGGGACGCGCCGCGGGTTTGCGGCACGATGCAGAAGCTGCAAGACTCGTTACAGCCCTCCTGCACTTTCACGAAGGCCCGGCTGTGCTCCATCATCTCGGTGATGGGGAGATCCACGAACTCGCTGGCATCGGCGATCGGCGAAACGGCAATTTCCAATCCGCCTTCCGGCATCCGATGCATCTTCCGGGCGATGTCGCCACGGTCGGCGGCACCCACGATCAATCGCACCCCCGGCAGCTCGGCGAGCTCCCCGGGGGCACGCTGAGCGTAACAGCCGGTAAGCACGATTGCCGACTCGGGCCGCTCGGCGTGGATGCGTCGGATGGCCTTTCGGCAGGTGGCATCGGCGCGCGCGGTGACGCTGCAGGTGTTGACCACGTAGACGTCGGCGTGCTCGCGAAAGGGCACGCTGCGCCATCCCCCGTACTCGTCGAGGAGGGCGCGAATGGTCTCGGTGTCGTACTGGTTGAGACGACAGCCGAAGGTACGGAAGGCGACGCTTTTCAAGTGACCTCCGGAAACGGAGCGACGTCCGTGAGCAGCGGGCAGATTCTATAGAGGTGTCTGCTGATGTGCCAGCCCATCGCCAACCAATCAGGATTACGCGCGGCCGGGCTTTGAGCTAACATGGCCGCGGGGGAAGCATCCGGCGCCATCATCAGACCGGAAATTCAATGCTCGCAGAAAAAATCGGTAAGTACGAGCTCGTCGAGCGTCTCGCCAGCGGCAGCATGGGCACGGTTTACTCTGCCCACGATCCCTTCACCAACCGGCTGGTAGCAATCAAGGTCGCGCACCCTCAATTCGCGGAAGAAACCCCCAGTGCCCGAAAATTCCGCAAGCTCTTCTTCAACGAAGCCCACGCCGCCGGTGTGCTCGACCATCCGAACATCCTGCGGGTGTTCGACGCCGACATGGACGGCAACGTCTGTTATCTGGTGATGGAGCTCATCGAGGACGCCGAGACTCTGGACGCCTATTGCAGTTCCGACAATCTGATGCCGCTCCCGGAAGTCATCGGCATCGTCTACAAGATCGCCAAGGCACTCGACTATGCCCACCGTCAGGGCGTCATCCATCGCGACATCAAACCCAGCAATATCCTCCTGACTCAGGATCGCGACATCAAGCTCGCCGACTTCAGCGTCGCGATGATAACCCGGTCCGACGCCATGCAGACCCAGTTTACCGGTGTTCTGGGGTCGCCCCTGTATATGTCGCCGGAGCAGATCAACGATCAGTCCATTACCGGGCGAAGCGACATCTTCTCACTGGGCTCGCTCACCTATCAGCTCCTGACGGGCACGCAGCCATTCAATGCGCGAAGCCTGATCGCCATCAATCAGAAAATCAGCAACGACGAGCCGCCGCCACTGGCGGACTACCGAAAGGATCTCCCTGAGGAGCTCAATTACACCTTGGGGCGCATGTTGAAAAAGAACCCCGATGAGCGATACGGCACGGGCCTGGATCTGGCGGCGGACCTGGCGCTCATATTCGAGGATCTGGATGCGGTCGCCGACGAGGACGGTCTGCGCGAAAAATTCGGCACCATCAAGAGCCTGGGATTCTTCAAAGGATTCTCTGACGCCGACATCTGGGAGCTGATCCGGGCCTGCACCTGGCAGACATATTCACCGCGCCAATCCATCATTCGCGAGGGCGATATGGACAACTCCTTCTATATCGTTCTCTCCGGGGTCGTGATCATCGAGAAGGAAGGCAGCGTCGTGAACATTCTCCAGGAAGGCGACTGTTTCGGGGAAATGGGTTACCTGACCCGGGCCCGGCGCATCGCCAGCGCCATCGCCCGCACCGATGTCTCGCTCATGAAGGTCAACGATTCCACCATCGACCGGGCCGCCGAGGCCACGCAGCTGCGTTTTCACAAGGCCTTCGTGCGCACCCTCATCGAACGACTCACCGACGCCACCACGCTTCTTTCCCAGCTGCGCCGCGCGTGAGGCGGTTGCGATGACGGGCAGCCGCCAGCTCGATGTCGCCGGTCTGCGCGTGGACGGCTTAGGCCCCATCGATCTATGCCTGGCCGAGGGCGAGTGCCTGGTGCTCAGTGGTCCTTCCGGCGCCGGCAAGAGCCGTCTGCTGCGCGCCATCGCGGATCTGGATGCCCACGAGGGCCGCGTCTCCTGCCAGGGCACGGCGGCCGAGGACCTGGCGCCGTTCCAGTGGCGCCGCCGGGTCGGCATGCTGGCGGCAGATAGTCAGTGGTGGCGGGATGAGGTGGCTGAGCATTTCGACGCGCCGCCGCCCGGCGGGCGGCTGGAGGCCCTGGATCTGGCACCGTCGCTGCTGGAGGGGCCGGTGTCCAGACTCTCCAGCGGCGAGCGGCAGCGCTTCGCCCTGCTGCGACTGCTCGCCAATCGGCCCCGGGTACTGCTGCTGGACGAACCCACCGCCAACCTGGATCCCGACAACGTGATCCGGGTGGAGAAGCTGGTCGCGGACTATACGGCGACCGAGGGCGCGGCGGTCCTGTGGGTGAGCCATGACCCACTGCAGACGGCCCGGGTTGGCCATCGGCAGCTTTACCTGGAGGCGGGCAAGCTGAGCCGGAAGCCGGCGCCCGGCCCCACGGAGGACCGGCTACCTTGATCCTGCTGGAACCCATCGATCTGGCGTTGGCGGCGCTACTGGTAATCGCTTCCGCAGCGCTCGCCTGGACGCTGCGGCTCGGTATCTCCCGGAGCCTGCTGATTGCCGGAACCCGCATGGTCATCCAATTGCTGCTGGTCGGTCTGGTCCTGAAGGCGGTGTTCGATCGTGCCGAGCTCACCTGGATTGCACTCATAGCCGGCGTCATGCTGATAGTGGCGGGTTACGAAGCCACAGCCCGGCAGAAGCGGCCCATGGCGGGCCTGTGGAGCATGGGCATCGGCGTGGGTGCCATGTTTATCTCCGCGTTCACGGTGACGGTGCTGAGCCTCACGGTGATCCTGGGCCCCTCGCCCTGGTACACACCTCAGTACGCCATACCCCTGCTGGGCATGCTGCTCGGCAACACCATGACCGGTGTGGCCCTGAGCCTCGATCGCCTGACCCAGACCCTGTGGGAACGTCGAGGGGTGGTGGAAGCACGGCTCATGCTCGGTCACCCCTGGAGCGAGGCAGTGACCGACATCCGCCGCGACTGCATGCGCGCGGGCATGATCCCTACTCTGAATGCCATGGCCGCGGCGGGCATCGTCAGCCTGCCCGGGATGATGACTGGGCAGATTCTGGCCGGCACGCCACCGGTGGAGGCGGTCAAATACCAGATCCTGATCATGTGCCTGATCATGGGCGCCACCACCGCCGGTACGGCCCTCGCGGTCCAGCTTGCCTGCCGGCGCCTCGTTGATGGCCGGGAGCGCCTGCGCCTGGACCGTCTCCGAGCCCCGTAACGGCATTCGATCCGGCCTCTAAGCCACGGAATTTTCAGGAATATCCCGTGTAATTTCGGGCTTCGCGGGGCAGAATCCCGGCGCCAATCACGCTAAGATAGTCGCCAATGGCAGCCTCGCGGATCACGCTGGATGGATGCGCCGGGCCCGCCCCGAGTGGAGCGACTGGAACAGCACTTATGGATCCCGGATCTGTCATGGCGACGGCCGATGGCCCGCGGCGAAAGCGCATGTGCGCCGCCGGCGCAGCCGTGCTCCTGTGGGCCGGCGCCGTTGCCGCGTACGAGTATCACATCTACGGCGATGGCGTGCAGCTGTCCTGCTGGCAAATGGAGCGCAGCCGGCTGGTGTGTGATTACCGCCGTTTCGCGGCGCCGGAACCGGAGCAGGTAACGGCGCGCCTGGCGGGCCGCGAGCTGCCCACGCCCCGGGTAACGCCCTACTCCACCGAGCCCGGTACCAGCGCCGTCATGTTCCTGGTAGACGTCAGCGACGCCGAGCTGCCGGTAGCACCGGTCGCCGCCAGGGACCATCTGCTGGGACTGCTGGACGCGGCCCCCGCCCATCAACACTACGGACTCGCCAGCTTCGCCAACGAGGTGGAGCTTCACGCGCCGCTGGCGCCCGGCACCGACCGCATCCGCAATGTGCTGGGGGAGCTGACCCCGGGCGGCGAGCCGGCCGAGCTTTACAGAAGCACTCTGGAAGCGGTACGGCTCCTGGGTCACTACCCGGCTCAGCGCCGTGCGCTGTTTCTGTTGTCCGACGGACTGGCCGACGATTCCGCCTATTTTCACGACGATGTCGTGGACGCCGCGCGCCAGTACGATGTGGCCATTTTCGGCATCGGCTACGTCAAGAGCCCGGCCCTGTCGACGGCCCTGGAGCGGCTGCGGCGGCTCGCCGAGGCGACCGGCGGGCTATACGTCACGGCGGAAGCCGGTGCCGCGTTACCCCGGAATTTCCCAGCGCGCGCCTTTGCTCAGCTCGCGGGGGGTGGCCGCCTGGTGGTGGATCTCACGCCGGCGCTTGCCGACAACGTACCACTGCCGTCAGAGGCGGTGCTGGAGCTGCAATGGCGGGGGGCGGTAAGCAGCGCCTCGGCCCACATACCGCTGCGCCTCGCGGGCCTGGCCGCGGCCAGCACCATCACCAACGCGCCGCCTATGGCATCGCCGCCAGCCCGGGCGACCGGCGTCCGACGCGCACCGCCGGTACCGCCGGTGCACCGAAAGGGCTGGTTCGGCCGCAATCTTCCGTGGATCGGAATTGGCGCCGTCGTGCTGCTGGCGGGTGGGCTGCTCGCGTGGTTCCTGAGACGCCGGCCGCGGGATGGCCGACAGGAGCCGACCTGGGCCAAGACGCTGGAGCTCAACGCCCGCTCCTTCGCCTATCTGGAGACCCAGGACGAACTCCATACCCGCCATCCGCTGTCCGGCGAGACCTTTCGCATCGGCCGCCACGCCGACAACGAGCTGATGGTAGCCGATGCTTCGATCTCGCGCTTTCACGCGGAAATCAAGCACGAGCTGAACAGCCGCTACGTCATCCGGGATCTGGAATCCTTGAACGGCGTCTATGTAAACGGCCGCAAGGCGCGCACCGCCATTCTCAGCAACGGGGATCTCATCGAGCTGGGTGACGTGACACTCAAGTTCACGGTATTCGCCGCCCATGATCGCCCGGATCTCGACGGCAGCACGGACAGCACCGTCACACCTTTTCGCGCATCGGACAAAAAAAAGGGATTGCGCCCCGTATAGCCCCTCCAACCGCCACGTTGCCCGTCAATAGCGTTAATAGCAGGGCGGAAACAAGCAGCGGTCCCCCAGCTGGGTTATCTGCGCAATGAACTCGGCGAATACGATGAGCGCGACGATCACTGTTACGATGACGACACCGTAGCGCACGCCGCGATTCACCATTTGCCTGCTGCTCGGCAGACGACCCACCCCCAGCGCCTGCCGATCCAGAACGCCCCGGCGGTACAGCCGCTCCACCAGGCGCGCGAAGTGACGCGCCCATAGCGGCACGACGTCATTGAACATGTAGGCGGCGAAAATAGGCTCCATGATGCCGTCTTGGGCTGGCTCGCCATGCCAACGGTCGTAGGCGAGATTGAAAAAATCCCACTCGGTGATGTCGAGCAGTGCCGTTGCGTTGAGCACCGAGTCGATGTCCGGCGCGAGATTTTCGTCGAAGGGCATATTGTTTTGACCCGATTTCGGTAACAAAGGTTTCAGGCGGCCGTTCCCGGCAACTCCGTCCAGGTCACTACCCAGCCGCAATCCGGGTGCCTGACGGCGTAGGATTCCCCTACCCACAACCCTGCGACCGCCGCGAGCTCGCCATCGATATAGATCAATGGAATGCGGTCCCGAAGCCACGGCGGCACGGCGCTGGCCTGAAGAAGCTTCTTGAGCGCCGTGGAATGCCGGCGCCCGGCAGGCTGAAAACGCTCTCCGCCATGCCGAAATCGTACTTCCACGCGGGCGCCCGCACAACGATCCACACTCAGTCCCCGTCCCTCGGCGGTGGCTGCCGTCAGATTGCCGTGAGGCAGCTCGAGCTCGCTGCCGGGATTCCACACGATCACCCGGGTCGCATCGTGGGCCGGCATGGGTGGCAGCGCATACAGCGCATCGCGGTAGCGCCGCACCTCAGCCCCCGGCCAGCTCACCACCGGCGTAGCGTCAGCGCGCGCGGTCACC
This sequence comes from Salibacteraceae bacterium, assembly GCA_964194585.1. Taxonomy (GTDB): domain Bacteria; phylum Pseudomonadota; class Gammaproteobacteria; order HK1; family HK1; genus JAABYT01. The sequence goes on from CAXMNG010000272.1 coordinate 23,146, forward strand.
AGCTCGTCGAGAATGCCCTGTAGATGGGTAGCAGCCGCGAGCGGCAGGCCACGCTCGGCGAGCCAGCCACGCAGCAGGTTGCGGGCGCGAGCTGCCGGCAAAGCCGCGAGCACCGGTCCAGACAAGGTGCCCGGTAACGGACCGCGGGCTTCGTCCAGATCGATGCCAGCCAGTGCCTGCGCAATTGCGGCGCTGTCGGCCTGATGGGAAGCCGCCCGCGCCAGGGTGCGTTGTATGCCCGGCCATCGACGCTCGAGGCGTGGCAGGATTTCGTGGCGGATGTAGTTGCGGTCGAAACGCTCGTCCGCATTGCCGGGATCTTCCAGCCACGACAGATCGTGGCGCACCAGATAATCCCGCAGGGCTTGCGCGCTGGTACCGAGCAGCGGGCGGGCGAGCCAGCCCTGACCAAGGGGCGCCAGCGCCGGCATGCCGGCAAGACCAGCGGGCCCGGCGCCACGCACCAGCTGCAGCAGCAGGGTCTCGGCCTGGTCGCGCTGATGATGGGCCGTGCAAATGGCCTCGCCGTCGCTCACCAGCTCCGTCAACGCCTGATAGCGCGCCCGGCGCGCCGCTGCTTCCGGACTCTCCCCCTGGACGGCGCCCGCATCGACCCGCGCCACCACCAGTGCCACATGGAAATCCGCGCAGAGGCGGCGGCAATGACTCTCCCAGGCATCGGCCTGGGGATGCAGTCCATGGTGCACATGGACGGCCGCGACATCCGCCGGTGCGAGTGCCTCACGCAGCTGGCACAGAGCATGCAGAAGCGCGACAGAATCCGCCCCGCCGCTCAACGCCACCCGGTATCGACGCATGGACGGCATCCGCGCCAACGTGTCGGCCAGGCCGGCCGGCGAAAATCCGCCGCTTGCGCCTGCCACGGCCCGGCTTCTCGATTTCAACCGCTCGCTCACAGGAACACTCAAAAGGAACGCCGCGTCAGACGGGTCTGCTGCAGAATTTTCGACGCGATCTCTTCGATGGAGCTGCCGCTCGTGTCGATGAACTGAATGCCCTCACGCGCGAACAGGGTCTCCGTGTCTGCGACCTCTCTGCGGCAACGGTTGAGCGAAGCGTAGCGACTGTTCGGGCGCCGCTCGCTGCGGATCTGGCGCAGCCGTTCCGGAACGATGGTCAGGCCGAAAAGGCGTTCTTTGTGGGCTACAAGCAACTCGGGCAGACCTCCAACGTCGAGGTCGTCCTCAGTGATCGGATAGTTGGCCGCACGAATACCGAACTGCAAGGCCAGGTAGACGCAGGTAGGCGTCTTACCGGAACGCGATACGCCTACCAGGATGACATCGGCGTCGCGATAGTGGCGCACGCCGCCACCGTCGTCGTGATCGAGGGCGTAATCCATGGCATCGATTCTGCCATCATAGGACGCGGGGTCGACGAGGCCGTGGAATCGGCCTGCCGCATGAGACGAGCCACGATTCAATTCGATCTCCAGGGGTCGAATGAAGGCACTGAAAAAATCCACGATGAGCGCCTGGCTTTCACGCAGCGTCTCGTTCAGTAGCGGATCGGTAAGCGTGCTGAATACGATGGGCCGGTTACCGTCCTCGGCACCGGCGGCATCGATTCGCCGCACCGCCTCGCGGGCCTGATGCAAATCAGCGATAAAGGGGATCGTCGTCTGGGCATACTCCAGGGCCTCGAACTGACTGAGCAGCGCATGGCCGAAAGTCTCGGCGGTGATACCGGTGCTGTCGGAGACGAAGAATACGCTGCGTTTCACGGCTGGGTGGCCTCCTGGATGGACCCCCTGGTTCCCCGACTAGCGCCGCACCCGCTCCCCGTGCGGGAGTGGGTCACAGTCCGGAAGATAGGCCCCTGACAGGGGGGTGATTCCCACGCCATAATCTGACTCATCCTATTGAACTCGAAGCCAGCGGACCAGGCGACTACCGGCCGACCAGCAGCCGCGATGGCGCTGTGCGGCCCGGCCACGGTCGATTCGGCCCGAGCGCGAGGCGCGGCGCCGGTACCTGGACCCGATTCGGACCCGGTCCTCGGGCCCGACACCCGGCCTGAAGCCCGTGTTTCCCCTGGAGCAATGAATCCGGAATGACCGAGACAGCATTGAGTGAACAGGACCGGCTCGAGCGGCTCAAACGATTGCGCGAGGAAAATCTCATCCTCGAGCAGGAGGCCGGTGTGCTGAGACAGTTCATGGAGTCCATGGCCAAGCTCATCGATGCGGTCGAGAGACCGAATCGTGAGTCCGAAGCGCTCACCCTGCTGAGCCAGGTGCTCGACAGCGCGATTCGTGCCATCGGCGCCAGGGATGGTTCACTGCTGGTACCCGATACTGACACCGGCGAACTGGTATTCGTGCTCGTGCAGGGGGAGTCAACCAAAGCAAGTCTCGTCGGCCGACGGTTGCCTGCGGGCCGCGGCATCGCCGGCTGGGTTGCCGAGAACCGGCGCGGCACGACCGTCAACAACGTACCTGCCGACGACCGATTTTATCCGGAGCTGGATGTAGAGTTCGACTATCGCACCAGCTCGTTGCTCGCCGCGCCCCTGCTGGGCGGCAATCGCCTGCTGGGCGTGGTAGAAGTCATCAACAAGCAGGACGGCAAGCTGTTCAGCACTGGCAACCTGACCTTGCTGACTCTCATGTGCCGATTCGCCGGCGAGTTGCTCCACAGCCTCATCTCCGAGGTCGAACTGACACAAAGCATGCGACATGCGGAACAGGCATAATCGATTTTGGCCCGAGTAGATCACATGAGCGAATCGGACGAACAAGTTCACGACGAGGTTGCGCAGCTCGAATCCGAGAACGCGGCCCTGCGCGAGGAGATTCTGTCCCTGCGCCAGTTCATCGACTCCATGCAGAATCTCATGGAGGCCGTGGAGCAACCCCTCCCGGAAGCCGAACTCATGGAATTGCTGTCCGAGGTCCTGAACAATGCACTACAAACCATCAGCGCCAGCGAAGGTTCACTTCTGGTGCTCGATGAGGACAGTAACGAGCTGGTGTTCGTCATCACCCACGGCGAATCCGCAAAGGAGCAGCTCGCATGGCAGCGGCTGCCACCAGGCGAAGGAATTGCCGGGTGGGTGGCAAAGAACCGCCGGGCGACGATCGTCAACGACGCCCAGGCCGACGACCGATTCTATCCCGCCATGGACCGCGAGCTGGGATTCAAGACCCAATCCGTGCTGGCAGCGCCGATAATCGGCGGCGGGCGCGTTCTGGGCGTCATCGAGATGCTCAATAAGAAAGACGACAAGCTTTTCAGCGTGGGCGACCAGACCCTGCTTACGCTCATGTGTCGATTTTCCGGGGAGCTGCTGTTCACCGTCATTCAGCAGAACCAGAATGGTTAATGGAGACGGTGTTTAACGGGGACAGGCTGGTTAATGGGGACAGATCTATTTTCCCTTCGGACGGATACCGTCCGAAGGGAAAATAGATCTGTCCCCATTAACCAGCCCCCATTAACCCTCAATCGTCGAAAAGCTCCGAAATGGGGCGCCGCCCGGCGAAGCCGGTGTCGGAGTCGTGCCAGAAACCAACCTCTTTTTCTCCCAGCTTCCAGCACAGGAGCACGTCGCGGTCTCCCCGGCTCGCGTACCAGTCGACGATTCCCTCGTCGATATCCTTTATCAGGCAGCCAGCATCGTTGAGCGCACTCACTTCCAGCTTGAGTGCGTCGATTAGCGTTTTGAGTGTCGTCAGACCGTTGATAACCGCGGCGCTCGCGCCATCGGGCGCGATATCGAAATCGTCCCCTCCGGGTGCAAACCCTACCTCCTCCAGCTGCGCATAGACCGTGCGTACCTGCACCTTCATCTGAAGCATCCGCCCGAAGGTCAGCTCCAGAGCTTCGATCATCGCGTTCGCTTCCGCGACGCTGTAATAACGTCTCGCCGAAGCGTCACTCACGGAACTGACCAAAACTCTGCAAGCGCTTGTAGCGCATCTCTACCAGATCACCGGGCTCGATGGCTTCAAGGTCAGCCAGCTCTTCCGCCAGCGCAGCTTTGAGGCGCGAGATTATTTCATCCACATCGCGGTGGGCACCACCGAGGGGTTCGTCGACGACACGGTCGATGAGATTCAGGTCCTTCAAACGCCGGGAGGTAATCCCCATGGCTGCCGCCGCCTCGGCGGCCTTGTCGGCGCTCTTCCAGAGGATCGAGGCACAACCCTCCGGTGAGATCACGGAATAAGTACTGTACTCGAGCATCAGCACCCTGTCCCCCACCCCGATGGCCAATGCTCCACCGGAGCCGCCTTCACCGATTACCGAACAGATTATCGGCACGGGCAGTCGCGCCATCACGTACAGATTACGGGCAATGGCTTCACTCTGACCCCGTTCTTCGGCTCCCACACCAGGATAGGCGCCGGGCGTGTCGATGAAAGTCAGGACGGGTAAGCGAAACTTCTCCGCCATACGCATCAGCCGTAGCGCTTTGCGATAGCCTTCCGGGCGGGGCATGCCGAAGTTCCGGTCAAGCTTCTCTTTGGTCGTGCGCCCCTTCTGATGGCCAATCACCATGATCGGTCGCCCGTCCAGACGCCCGATGCCACCGATGAGCGCCGGGTCATCGGCGTAGCTGCGGTCTCCGTGCAGTTCCTCGAAATCCGTCAGTAAACTGTCCAGGTAATTCAGAGTGTAAGGTCTTTGGGGGTGGCGGGCGAGCTGGGCAATCTGCCAGGCGCTGAGGTTGGAGAAAATGGATTTCGTCAGGTCCCGGCTTTTGGCCTGTAAACGGTCTATTTCTTCATCGATGTTGATTTCGGATTCCGTGTCCACATGGCGCAATTCCTCGATCTTTGCCTCGAGATCGGCAATGGGTTGTTCAAAATCGAGAAAGTTAAGATTCATGCGCTTGGAAACCGTCGGACACCAGGAAAACTTAGCGGCAATAACAACAGGTTACAAGGTTGCATGAGCGCCGGCACCATCAATACTCCACCTCGACACTTTCCGGGCCAACCAGATCGCTCAATCGTTTCAACAACTCCTGGGTCGGGTGCACGCGCCAGTCATTACCCAAGGCCAGGCGCACGCTGGCGTCGGAACGCAGATAATCGATACACAACCCGGTCCTGCCATGGCCATGCACCTTGATGGCGTCACGTAGTTCATCGAGTAACCCGTCGCCGACACGATCTTCGCCGAGACGAATGACGACATTCCTGGCAAAAGCCTCGCGGGCCGTATCCAGGTCGCTCAACTTCTGAACGGTCATGGAACATCCGCCGGTGAAGTCGTCGACTCCCACCTCACCTTCCAGTATCAGAAGCTTGTCCTTTACCAACAGCTCACGGTGGGCAGCGAACAAGTCCGAGTAAACAACGGCGTCCATGCGTGCGGTTCGATCATCCAGAGTAATCACCGCCATGCGCCCGGCTCGACTGTTGAGAGTACGCAGACTCACGACCAGGCCCGCCACGATCTGCGTCTCTCCGGACCGCGCCCGAAGGTCGGAAAGTCGCACGCTGGTAAAGCGATCCAGCTCAGTCTCGAAACGCGCGATCGGATGCCCCGAGAGGTATAGTCCTAGGGTATCTTTCTC
>CAXMNG010000273.1:0-21789 GCA_964194585.1 Salibacteraceae bacterium
CTGCTTGCCGACTTTCAGCCGGCAGTGCGCTGGATCGAGGCGCCGCGCCAACGCGAGCGCCGGCTCGGCTTGCACGTAGTCCAGTGCCACGATGATGGGCACGCGGACGTCACTCACCCTCTACTCCCTGAATGGGTTTGATGGTGTTCCAGTGCTTGCAGCTGGGACACTGCCAGTGCAGCAGCTTCGCCGGGAACCCGCAGTGCAGGCACTTGTATTTCGGCCGATCCGACAGGAGCTCGCCGGTCAGGTCCTTGAGTATGGAGACGTGAGCGCCCTTCTCGGCGTCGCCGTTCTCGAGCTCGAGCTCGAGCAGACGATCCAGGCCGCGCACTGACGTGCGGCGGCGGAGTTGCTCGGAAATAAACTCGATGGCGCCCTGAGTGCCCTGGCGGTCGTGCTTCAGATCCGCAAGCGCCAGCATCGGCGTTATCCAACCATAACGTTCCATCAAGCCATTGAGATACTCGTCCATGTCGTTCGGCCGATGCAGGGCGCGATAGCAGTACTGCATGCGCTCGATAGTCTCCGGCACGTAATCCGCGTCCTGTTCCTCGACGCGACGATAGGCGCGAATCGCCCGCTCGTGCTCATCGATATCGGTCAGAATGTCGCCTTCGAGAATACTCGCCCGCACACAAGCGTCGTGGGTGGCCCGCGCCTTCTTGACCAGCTCCAATGCGCGATCCGTGTCATCGGAATCTCGAAACCGCTGGGCGAGCTCGCACTGATAATGTGCAATGACGGGGCCCAGGTGGTTGCCGGTGGCCTTCTCCAGGAGACGCGCGGAATCGATGGCCTTTTCCCAGTCCTTTTCCTGCTCGTAAATGTCGATGAGCTGCCTGAGCGCCTGCACCCGGTAGTCGCCGTTGTCGGCCAGCTCCTGGAGGAGGTTCTCCGCGCGGTCCAGAAGGCCGGCGCTCAGATAGTCGTGTCCCAACTCCAGCAGGGCTTCACTTCGCTGCTCGCTCTCCAGGTGCGGGCGGGCGATGAGATTCTGATGAATACGAATTGCACGATCGACTTCGCCGCGACGACGATAGAGATTTCCCAGGGCCAGATGAGTCTCGACGGTCTCGCTGTCGACCTCCAAAACCTTGATGAAAGCCTCGATAGCCTTGTCGGGCTGCTCGTTGAGCAGATAGTTGATGCCCTTGAAGTAATTGGATCGTAGATCATCCGCGGCCGCGGCAGATTCCCGTCGGTGTTTTCCATAGCGGCCGACAAGCCAGCCCGATGCGGCAGCCAGCGGAAGCAGAAACCAGAGGAAATCAAAGGGTGCCAAAGCCGACCTCGAGCGGGTTTTGAAGGGATTCGGGCGCGCTCGGCCGTTCTACTCCAGCTCGTCCGCCTCGGCAGCCGACGCGTGGGTTTTCTGAGCCTTGCCGCGTCCGTCGACGCGTTCACGCAGCTCCTTGCCCGGCTTGAAGTGCGGAACGTACTTGGCCGGCAGGGACACCGGCGCGCCGGTCTTGGGGTTTCGCCCCACACGTCCAGGGCGGAAATGCAGAGAAAAGCTGCCGAAGCCGCGGATTTCGATGCGCTCCCCACTCGCCAGGCGATCGGCCATGTGCTCGAGAACCGTCTTCACGGCGAGCTCGACATCCCGATATGCCAGCTGCGATTGCTTTTGCGCAATACGCTCGATGAGTTCCGATTTGGTCATGGTACCTGTACCACGCTATCCCCGCGGGGCCACGAGAGGAATGCGCGGCGCCGTATTGTTACGGTTCTTGTTGTCTCACTCGCTTGGCTGTTGATCCCCGAACGGCCCGTGTTTCTTTGTGTTACTTGTCGTCGTCTTGCGCGCCGTCCCCGTCTTCCTCGTCGCTCGTCTCCATCTGCGCCTTCATGATGTCGCCGAGGGTCGCGCCGACGCCGGCGACGCTGGACGAATACTCCTCCACCACCGCTGCCTCCTCGTCGCTGTCCTTGGCCTTCACGGAGAGGGAAATGGTGCGCTTCTTGCGATCCACGCCGACGAACTTGGCTTCGAGTTTGTCGCCCACCTTGAGCACCGTGCGGGCGTCGTCGACGCGCTCACGGTCGAGCTCCGACACCCTGATGTGCCCCTCGACACCATCACCAAGCGTCACGACGGCGCCGCGGGCATCAACCTCGCTGATCTGGCCGACCACGATACTGCCCTTGGAATGCTCGGCAAGAAAGGACGAGAAGGGATCGCGATCGAGCTGCTTGACACCGAGTGAAATTCTTTCGCGCTCGGCATCCACGGACAGCACGATGGTTTCGATTTCGTCACCCTTCTTGAAATTGTGGATTGCCTCTTCGCCCGTCTGATTCCAGGAGATGTCGGAAAGGTGCACCAGTCCGTCGATGCCACCGTCGAGCCCGACGAAAACGCCGAAATCGGTAATTGATTTGATGCTGCCGACCACCTGATCGCCCTTCTTGTGAGTGGCGGCAAACTCTTCCCAGGGATTGGGTTTGCACTGCTTGACACCCAGAGAAATCCGGCGCCGCTCCTCATCGATGTCGAGAACCCTCACTTCGATCTCGTCACCGAGCTGAACAATCTTGGTGGGATGGATGTTCTTGTTGGTCCAGTCCATCTCCGAAACGTGCACCAGGCCCTCGACGCCCTCTTCGATCTCGGCGAAGCATCCGTAGTCGGCGATATTCGTGACCTTGCCGAACAGCCGCGTACCCTCGGGGTAACGCCGCGCGATGTCGACCCACGGATCCGCGCCCAATTGCTTCAATCCCAGAGAAACACGATTGCGCTCGCGATCGAATTTCAGAACCTTGACGTCGATCTCGTCGCCGACATTGACGATTTCCGTGGGATGCTTGACGCGCTTCCAGGCCATGTCGGTGATGTGCAGCAACCCGTCGATGCCGCCCAGATCCACGAACGCGCCATAGTCGGTGAGATTCTTGACCACGCCCTTGATGACCGCGCCTTCCTGCAAATTGGACAACAGCTGGTCGCGCTCCGCCGAGTTCTCTTCCTCGACCACGGCGCGGCGTGACACGACGACGTTATTACGGCGCCGGTCGAGCTTGATGACCTTGAACTCCAGCGGCTTGCCTTCCAGATACGAGGTGTCGCGCACCGGGCGTACATCTACCAGCGAGCCGGGCAGAAAGGCGCGGATATCGTCGATATCCACGGTGAATCCACCCTTTACCTTGCCGTTGATGAGACCGATGATGGTTTCCGATTCCTCGAAGGCTTTCTCCAGACGGGTCCAGGCCTGGGCCCGTTTCGCCTTGTCCCGGGACAGCTTGGTGGCGCCGAAGCCGTCTTCCACCGTATCCAGGGCCACCTCCACGCTGTCACCGACGGTGACTTCGATTTCTCCCGACTCGTTCTTGAACTGCTCCAGGGGGATCGTGGATTCAGACTTGAGGCCTGCGGTGACGGTAACGTATTCGCCTCCGATCGCCAGCACCGTTCCGGTGAGAATGGCGCCGGGGCGCATCTTTTTTTCGACTTCGCTTTGCGCGAGTAATTCTGCGAAACTTTCCATACCTTCCGGGCCTTTCGGCCCTGCCGGGATCGCCCGCTAATCCACCGTTGATCTGCCAACCGGACCGTTCGGCTTCGCGGGCTTAGCGCCGAACTCCGGACCATACAGGGTGCCGCTCAGGGCACCCGAAACAAGGTACCGCTCAGGGCCCCGAAACTCCGCGCTCGCTCGCGATCTTTATCACGTGCTCGAATACCTCATCGATGCCAAGTGCGGTCGTATCGACGACCAGGGCATCCGACGCCGGCTTCATGGGAGCGACACTACGTTCGCGATCGCGTTTGTCACGCGCGGAGATTTCCCCAAGAAGGGGCGCGAGATTAACACCAATTCCTTTAGCTATCAACTGTTTATAACGCCTCTGGGCGCGCTCTTCGAGGCTCGCCGTGAGGAAGATCTTGACCTGGGAATCGGGGAAAACGACGCTGCCCATGTCCCGGCCGTCGGCCACCAGTCCCGGCGGGCGCCGGAATGCGCGCTGGCGCGCAAGCAGCGCCGCGCGCACCCGTGGATAGCCCGCGATCCGTGACGCACTGTCGCCGCGGCGTTCACTGCGCAGTTCCTCTCCTACGACCCGGCCGTGGAGCACCGCCTGCGCCACGTCCCCGTGGTTGGCCAGGTGGAATTCCACATCCAGCTGTGCGGCCAGATTCGCGAGAGCTTCCTCGTCGTCCAGGGGCACGGACTGCTCCTCGGCGGCGAGTGCCACCAATCGGTACAGCGCGCCGCTGTCGAGAAGATGAAAACCCAGATGCGCGGCCAGGCGGCGGCTGAGCGTGCCCTTGCCTACCCCGCCGGGCCCGTCGACGGCGATGACAGGCACCCGGGTCGCCCCCTCGCCGCCCGCCTCCGTCACCTGTCGCGGGTCTCGTGTATTCCAAGCCCGGCTCCTCGAGCGAGATCCGCGAAGCCCGGAAAAGACGTCGCCACATTGTCGCAATCGGCGATCACCACCGGCCGGGTCGCCCGCAACCCGGCCATGGCCAACGCCATGGCGATGCGGTGATCCCCGCGGCTCTGGACCCGGCCACCGCCCAGAGCCCCGCCGCGGATGCGCATGCCGTCGTCCCGCGGCTCGGCATCCACGCCGAGCACCGCAAGCCCTTCGGCCATGGCGGCGATGCGGTCGCTCTCCTTGACCCGCAGCTCCCGAGCCCCACCGAGCACGGTCTCACCATCCGCGCAGGCCGCGGCCACGAACAACGCCGGAAACTCGTCGATGGCGAGGGGCACCTGTGACGGTGGAATATCGACACCATGGAGGGCTGCGGCACGCACGCGCAGATCCGCCAGCGGCTCGCCGCCGGCACTGCGCTCATTCTCTACGTCGATATGCGCGCCCATGGCGCGCAGCACCTGGACGACACCCACCCGGGTGGGATTCATTCCCACGCCTTCGATGCGCAGATCCGAACCCGGCGCGATGCTCGCGCCCACCAGAAAGAAGGCCGCGGAAGAAATGTCACCGGGGACTTCCACCGAGGTGGCGCGCAAACGGTTGCACGCCTCGATGCTGACGACATCGCCGCTCCGGTGGACGGCGTGACCGAAGGCCGCCAGCATGCGCTCCGTGTGGTCGCGGCTGGGCGCCGGCTCGCGGATGCGGGTGACGCCGTCGGCGTACAGGCCCGCCAGCAACAGGCAGGATTTCACCTGAGCGCTGGCCACCGGCATCTCGTAGTCCACGGCGGACAACGGTCCGCCGTGGCCGTGGATGGTAAGCGGAGGGGTGGCGGATGGGCCTGCGTCGATACGGGCGCCCATGGACGCCAGCGGCGTGATGATGCGCGCCATGGGTCTGCGCGTGAGCGACGCGTCGCCGCGCAAGGTGACGTCGAAATCCTGCCCCACGAGGACACCCGGCAACAGGCGCATGGCGGTACCCGAATTGCCGAGGTCGAGGCTGCCCGCCGGCGCCCGCAAACCCCGTAGCCCCACACCCTGAACCCTGAGCCTGCCCTGGCGCGGCCCTTCCATGGGCACGCCCATGGCGGCCATGGCCGCCGCGGTCGCCAGAGTGTCCTCGCCTTCGAGAAATCCGCTTATCTCGCTATCGCCATCGGCAATGGATGCGAATATGACGGACCGGTGGGAGATGGACTTGTCGCCGGGCACGGCGATGCTGCCGCGCAGACAGCCGCCGGGATCGATGGTGAATGTCGCCGGCTCGCACATGGGATCAGCCCACGTCGGACTCACCCGCGTAACGATCCCGCAGTGCCTTGGCGCGCGTGAAGATCTCCTTGATGGTCTTGCCGTCGCCGTCGCGAATGGCATCGATGGCGGTCCCGAGATCCCCCTGGAATTGATCCAGCGCGTCCACCAGAGCACCGCGGTTGGCGATACAGATATCGTGCCACATCTGCGGATCGCTGGAGGCGATACGTGTGAAATCCCGGAAACCACCGGCAGCGTAGCGGAACATCTCGACCCGTTCCTCCATGCGTCCGAGCATATCCACGAGGGTGTAGGCAAGCATGTGCGGCAGGTGACTGGTGGCGGCCAGTACCTCGTCGTGGTGGGCGGGATCCATTTCCAGGACTTCGGCGCCCACCGATTGCCACATTTCGCGTACCCGATCCACGGCCCCGGGACGCGTCTCCTCGGCGGGCGTCACTATGACGCGGCGCCCCTGGAACAGTCCCTGCAACGCAGCCTCCACACCGCTGTGCTCGGTACCAGCAATGGGGTGGGCGGGAACGAAGTTTTCCGGGATGGCGCCGAAGGCCGAGCGTGCCGCCTCGAGGACGCTGCACTTGGCGCTGCCCACGTCGGTGAGCACCGCCCCGGTGGCAAGACCGGGCCTCATGGCCTCGAGCACCGCCGCCATGGCGCCCAATGGCACCGCCAGAACCACCATATCGGCGCCTTCCACGGCCTTCGCCGGGTCCAGGTAGTAGGCGTCGATGATTCCGAGCTCGCGGGCGCGCTCGAGATTTTCGCGCTTGCGGCTGCATCCGATTATTTCGCCGCACTGTCCCAGGCGACGCAGATCTTTCGCCAGCGAGCCGCCGATGAGGCCGACCCCGACGATGCACAGGCGATCGATCATGCGCGGCTGTTCACCTTGTCCAGGACTTGCAGAAATCGCGCGTTCTCGTCTTCCAGTCCCACGGTGACGCGCAAGTGCCCGGGCAGACCGTAGACCGCCACCGGGCGTACGATGACGCCCTCGTGAAGCAACGCGGTGTAGACGCCGGCGGCGTCGCCGGGTACCGCAAAGCAGAGGAAGTTTGCCACCGACGGTATGTACTCGATGCCTGAGGCGTCGAAGCCGGCACACAGCTGCCGCTTACCGTCGCGGTTGATGTCGACGCTACGGGCCAGATGCTCATCGTCTTCCAGAGATGCGACCGCCGCGGCGAGCGCCAGACTGTTCACGTTGAAGGGCTGGCGCACGCGATTCAGCAATTGCGCGATGTCGGCACTGGAAACGCAATAACCGACGCGCAGCCCCGCCAGTCCATGAGCCTTGGAAAACGTGCGCGTCACGATGAGGTTCGAGTACCTGGGCAGCCAGGTAATGCAGTCAGGGTAGCCGGGCTCGTCCACGTACTCCGCGTAGGCCTGATCGATCACGACGATGACCCTGTCGGGCACTGCAGCGAGAAATCGCTCGAGTTCCTCGGCATCGTTCCACGTGCCGGTGGGATTGTTGGGATTGGCGATGAACACGAGCCGCGTGCGTTCGGTGATCGCGTTCGCCATGGCCGCCAGATCGTGACCCCGATCCCGCGCCGGAACCTCCACCGCGCGGGCACCCATGGCACGGGTGACCAGTGGATAGACGGCGAATGCGTGCTCGGAGAACACCACCTCGTGCTCGGTGGAAACGAACAGCCTGGCGATCAACTCCAGGACGTCGTTGGAACCGTTGCCCAGCGTCAGGCATTCGCCCGCCACTGCGTGGACGTCGGCGAGCGCCGCCCGCAGATCGGCGCCGCCGCCATCGGGGTAGCGCGACAACTCGTCGAGCCCCACCAGCGCCATGGCCCGTGCCTTGGGGCTGGGGCCCAAGGGGCTCTCATTGGACGCGAGCTTGATGATGTGGGTGAGCCCCAGCTCGCGCTCCAGCTCCTGGATGGGTTTGCCCGGCTGGTAAGGTGTCAGCCCGCGCACACCCTCATTGACCAGAGCCAGCGGATCGCAGCTCATTGCGCCGCCCACGGGTCGCATTTCGGATAGGAGCCGAGAGACTTGAAAAAAGGCGCCAGCTCCTCGAGCTCGGCGAGCGCCGCACTCACGTTGGCGTCCGCCACATGTCCATCGAAGTCCACGTAGAACACGTAGCTCCAGTTGCCACGGCGGGACGGTCGCGACTCGATGCGCGTCATGTTGATGTCGCGCTTCTTGAACGACTGCAACAGTTCATAGAGCGCTCCCGGTCGATCTTTGGTGGAGAACAGCACCGACGTCTTATCCCTGCCGGTGGCTCCGGCCGCCTGGCGCCCGATCACGACGAAGCGCGTGGTATTGCCTGGCTCGTCTTCGATGTTGCTGGCCAGCACCCGAAGCCGGTAGTCGTCGGCGGCGCTCTCCCCGGCAATTGCGGCGCACCCCGGTTCGGAGGCGGCGCGGCGCGCCGCCTCCGCATTGCTGCTGACGGTTTCCTGCTCGACTTTCGGCAGATTCACGTCCAGCCAACGCCTGCATTGCGCGAAAGACTGCTGGTGGGAATAGATTTTCCCGATGCCCTCGAGCCCCCCCAGGTTGGCCATCAGGCAGTGATGGATGCGCAACTCCACCTCGCCGCAGATGGAGAGCCCCGAGGACGCGAACAAATCCAGGGTATGACCGACCACACCTTCGGTGGAGTTTTCGATGGGTACCACACCGTAGTCGCCACCACCGGACTCCACCTGACGGAAGACAGCGCCGATGCTGTCCACGGGTCGGGAATCGATGGCGTGCCCGAAGTGCTTCAAAGCGGCGCGTTCGGTAAAGGTACCCTCGGGCCCCAGGTAAGCGACGGCCAGAGGTTTTTGCAACGCCCGACAGGCCGACACGATCTCCTGAAAAATCCGTGAAACGTGCTCACCGGGCAATGGACCGTCGTTGCCGGCCACCAGCGAGCGCAGCACCTCGGCTTCCCGTTCGGGGCGGTAGTAGTGAGCGCTGCCCTCGTCGTCCTTGACCCCGGCGACCTTCTTCGCGAGCCGCGCTCGACGATTTATGAGCGCGAGAAGCTCGTTGTCGAGCTCATCGATCTCGCGTCGAATGGCTTCGAGCTTCTTGTTTGCATCGTTCATTGTCCGGGACACTCACCTGGTAGCGCGAGATTACAGCGCGCGCGCGGCGATGACGCCTTCGATCGCCGCGAGCCTCTCTATCACTGCCTTCGGTATCGGCTCGTCTACATCGGCAAGAGTGTAAGCAATCTCGCCACGGGACTTGTTCAACATGTCGACGATGTTGAGTCCGGCATCCGCGAGCGTCGTCGAAATCTGACCGAGCATGTTCGGTACGTTGGCATTCACGAGTGCCACCCGGTTGCCCTCATTGCGTGGAATGACGACCTCGGGAAAATTAACCGAGTTACGAACATTTCCTTCCTCGAAATAGTCGCGCAGCTGATCGGCAATCATTACGGCACAATTGTCCTCGGCCTCGCCGGTCGACGCACCGATGTGTGGCAACGCAATCACGCCCGCCCGTCCCGCCAGCCGCCGGCTGGGAAAGTCGCACACATAGGCATGCAGCGTCCCCGACTCGATGGCCGCCACGATCGCCTCGTCGTCCACTATGCCTTCGCGGGAAAAATTCAGCACCGTGGCACGTTCCCGCATGATACCCAATCCCCGCGAATCTATCAGATTGCGGGTCCGGTCATTGAGCGGCACGTGCACGCTGACGACATCGGAGCGTCTGAGCAACTCTTCGACACTGTTCGCCTGACGGACCTCGGATGAAAGTTGCCAGGCGCGGCCGACGGTGATATCGGGGTCGTGACCGATCACGCGCATGCCGAGTCGAAGCGCCGCATTCGCCACCTTGACGCCAACCGCGCCGAGGCCGATGACACCGAGGGTGCGCCCGGGAAGCTCGAAGCCGACGAACTGCTTTTTCCCTTCCTCGACGAGTCGCTTCATGGTCTCGTCATCACCCTCGAGGCCACGGGCGAAATTCAGAGCCGCCGAGACATTGCGCGCGGCCAGCAACATGCCGGCAATGGTCAGCTCCATGACCGCCTGGGCGTTGGCACCCGGTGCGTTGAAAACCGGGATGCCGCGCGCTGCCATCGCTTGATAAGGAATGTTATTGACGCCGGCACCGGCCCGGGCGACCGCCTTCAACGTCTTCCCAATCGGGTACGCGTGCATATCGAAGGATCGCAACATGATCGCATCCGGCTCGCTCAAGTTCCCGGCTACCTCGTATATGTCCCGCGGTAGACGCGCCAGCCCCACGGAGGAGATGTTGTTGAGCGTAAGGATCTTGATCATGTTCTTCAGATGGTCACGCTTACGCGTGGCGTTGCATGAAGTCGCCCATGAACCCGATGAGTCGATCCACACCCTCCTCGGGCATCGCGTTGTAGATGCTGGCGCGCATGCCGCCGACGAAACGATGACCCTTGAGACCGACCAGGCCGTGCTCGCCGGATTCACGCAGAAAGGCCGCGTCCATCTCATCATCGGGCAGGGTGAATGGAATGTTCATCCAGGAACGGCAATCCGCTGTCACGGGATTGTGATAAAAGTTCGACGAGTCGATGTAAGCGTAGAGCTTGTCCGCCTTGCGCTTGTTGGTCACGGCCATTTGTTCGAGTCCGCCCAGCGCGTCGATCCAATCGAACACCAGCGCGGCGAGATACCAGGCGAAGGTGGGCGCCGTGCAGGCAAGCGAGTCGGCTTCGGCGTGGATCTGGTAGTCGAGCATGAGGGGAATTCCCGGTCTCGCTCTGCCCAACAGGTCCTCGCGCACGATGACCACGGAGAGACCAGCGATCCCCATGTTTTTCTGGGCGCCCGCATAGATGACGCCGAACTTCCCCACATCGATGGGACGCGACAAAATCGTCGAGGACATGTCCGCCACCAGGACTCTGTTGCCCAGATCCGGCACCTGGTGGAACTCCACGCCACCGATGGTTTCGTTGGGAGTGAAATGCACGAAGGCCGAGTCCTCACCCAGGTGCCACTCGGCGAGCGGTGGAATGCACGTGTAGTCCTGCTCGGCGCTGCTCGCAACAACGTTCACCTTCATGAGGCGCTCGGCTTCCTCGATGGCCATTTTCGACCACAGCCCCGTATCGACATAGTCCGCCGTCGCGCCGGGGCCTGCGAGATTCAAAGGTACGGCCGAAAATTGCGTACGCGCCGGGCCGTGGAGAAACAGGACGGAATAGTTGTCCGGAATCGCCATCAATCGCCGCAATGTGCTCCGGGAGCGGTCGGCAATTTCAGCAAAAGGCTTGCCGCGATGATTGATTTCCATTACCGACATGCCGTTGCCGCCGTATTCGAGCAACTCGTCGCGGGTGCGCTCGAGGATCGATTGCGGCAACATCGCCGGTCCGGCGCTGAAGTTGAATGATCTCATTGATCAGGGACAGATTTGAAATCTGTCCCACGCGGATTTGAGATTTACGCCATCACTCCTCATCTTCCACGCGCTCCATGCCCACCAGACGCTCGCCTTCGCGCAACCGGATAAGCTTCACACCCTGGGTATTGCGGCCGAGCACACTGACCTCGTCGACGCGCGTGCGAACGAGCTTGCCACCGCTGGTGATGAGCATCATCTCGTCGCCCTCCTCGACCAGCAACGCACCGATCACCCGACCGTTGCGCTTGCTGGTCTGAATGGAGATGATTCCCTGCCCACCACGGCCCTGCGGCCGGTACTCACTGATATTGGTGCATTTCCCGTATCCGTTCTCGGTCGCCGTCAGCACCCGTCCGGCACCGGTGATAATCAGTGAGATGATGCGCTGGTCGGCAGGAATGCGCATGCCGATGACGCCGCGCGCGTTGCGGCCCATGGGCCGCACCTCGCGCTCATTGAAGCGAATCATCTTGCCGCCGTCGCTTGCGAGCATGACATCGCGTTCACCGTCGGTGATGGCCACACCGACGAGCCGATCCTCATTCACCAGATCGATGGCGATGATGCCGGCGGTGCGCGGGCGCGAGAAGTCCTCGAGCGGTGTCTTCTTCACCACGCCGCTGGCAGTCGCCATGAGCACATAGCCCGCCTGTTGAAAATCCTTGAGCGGCAGCACCGCACTGATGCGTTCGCCTTCCTCCAGGGGCAGCAGATTGACGATGGGTCTCCCGCGAGCGGTGCGACTCGCCTGGGGCAGATTGTAAACCCGCAGCCAGTACATTTTTCCGCGGCTGGAGAAGCACAGAATCGTGTCGTGGGTATTGGCGACGAACAGTTGATCGACGAAATCTTCCTCCTTCACGCTGGTCGCCGACTTGCCCATGCCGCCGCGCTTCTGCGCCGCATATACGTCGATGGGCTGCCACTTGACGTAGCCACTGTGGGACAGCGTCACCACCACTTCTTCCGGGGTGATCAGGTCTTCAGGATCCAACCCCTGGTGGTCAATGATAATCTCGGTTCGGCGCCCATCGGCGAACTGATCCTTCAACTCCACCAGCTCGCCTTGTATGACGGTGCGCAGGCGCTCGGGGTCTTGCAGGATTTCCAGCAGATCCTTGATACGACCGAGGATCTCGTCGTACTCGGTGAGAATTTTCTGCTGCTCGAGTCCGGTGAGCCGGTGCAGGCGCAGATCCAGAATCGCCTGGGCCTGCTCGGCGGAAAGCCGGTAGCCGTCGTCGACGAGACCGTACTGCTCCGCCAGTCCGTCCGGGCGCGAGGTATCGGCGCCGGCGCGGCCGAGCATTTCCGAGACCGCACCCGGCGGCCAGATTTTTTCAATCAGCCCCTGCTTCGCCTCGGCGGGGTTGGCCGCCGCCTTGATGAGAGCGATCACCGGGTCGATATTCGCCAGCGCCACGGCCAGACCTTCGAGCAGGTGGGCGCGCTGGCGGGCCTTGCGCAGCTCGAAGAGCGTGCGCCGGGTCACCACCTCGCGCCGATGGCGCACGAAACTCTCGATCAGGCGTTTGAGATTCAGCAGACGCGGCTGGCCGTCCACCAACGCCACCAGGTTGATGCCGAATACCGTCTGCATATGAGTGTGCTGGTAGAGATTGTTGAGCACAACGTCGGCGGTTTCGCCGCGCCGCAGCTCGATCACCATGCGCATGCCGTCCTTGTCGGACTCGTCGCGCAGCCCGCTGATGCCCTCGAGCTTCTTGTCCTTGACCAGCTCGGCGATCTTTTCCACCAGGCGCGCCTTATTCACCTGATAGGGCAGCTCGGTAACGACGATGCTCTGGCGCACGCCGTTGTCGCCGCCCTCGACGTGGACCCTCGCGCGCACGTGAATGCGGCCGCGGCCGGTGTGATAGGCCTCGCGGATCCCGCGGTTGCCGTTGATGAGCCCGGCGGTGGGAAAATCCGGACCGGGTATCACTTTCATCAGGCCGTCGATATCGATCTCCGGGTCATCCACGTAGGCGAGACAGGCATCCACCACCTCGCCCAGGTTGTGGGGCGGAATATTGGTGGCCATGCCTACGGCAATACCGGCGGAGCCGTTGACCAGCAGGTTCGGCACGCGGGTGGGGAATACCGCCGGCTCCCGTTCCGAGCCATCGTAGTTGTCGACGAAATCGACGGTGTCCTTGTCGAGATCGGCGATTAATTCGTGGGCAATACGCGCGAGGCGCACCTCGGTGTAGCGCATGGCCGCCGGCGAGTCGCCGTCCACGGAGCCGAAATTGCCCTGCCCGTCCACCAGCATGGCGCGCATGGAGAAGGGCTGGGCCATGCGTACCAGGGCGTCGTAGACGGACTGCTCGCCGTGGGGATGAAATTTACCGGTGGTATCACCGCACACGCGGGCGGACTTCTTGAAGGGCTTGTTCCAGTCCAGGCCCAGCTCGGTCATGGCGTACATCACGCGCCTGTGCACCGGCTTCAATCCGTCCCTGGCATCCGGTAAGGCACGCCCTACGATGACGCTCATGGCGTAATCGAGGTACGACTGCTTCATCTCCTCCTCGATGTTTACGGGGAGGATTTCCTTCGCGATGTCACCCATGCAGTCGTTCCGGCAGCATAGAATTCCTTTGCCTCGAGTGGAATGAAAAATGAGCAGAAAACGTGTCTGCTCAAAGGTGGAAATGATACCACAGTCAGTCGTTTAGAGCATGATTTCATGCCTGTCGAACAGGCCCCGCGCGGAATCGAAATTCACTCACCATTGGCAAGCGGAATCGCAGCCGGATACTATGCGCCAGCCCTCCCGAGCAGATATTCGTCACCTCCATGGAGCACATCGACACGCTCTTGAGCGCCTCCTGGGTGATCCCCGTGCAGCCCTCCGGCCAGGTGCTCGCGGATCACAGCATCGCCATGCATCATGGGCACATCCTGGCGGTGCTACCGAGTGCCGAGGGGCGCTCGCGTTATCGCGCGGACAACGACGTTTCTCTCGCTGGACAAGTGCTCATCCCCGGCCTCGTCAATGCCCACACCCACGCCGCCATGACCCTGTTTCGGGGCATGGCCGACGATCTACCCCTGGCAGAATGGCTGGAGGACCACATCTGGCCGGCGGAGCAGCGCTGGGTCAACGATGCCCTGGTACGCGACGGCACGCGGCTCGCGTGCGCTGAGATGATGCGCGGCGGCGTCACTTGCTTCAACGACATGTACTTCTACCCGGACGAGGTCGGAAAGATCGCCAGCGAGTGCGGCATGCGCGCCACCATCGGCCTCATCGTCGTGGATTTCCCCACCGTCTGGGCCCGCGACGCCGACGAGTATCTGGCCAAGGGCACCGAGGTGCACGATCGTTTCCGCGACGACCCGTTGATCCGCACCGCCTTCACTCCTCACGCACCCTACAGTGTTTCCGACGCACCGTTCACGCGGGTGCGCACCCTCGCCGACGAGCTCGATATTCCGGTTCACATTCACGTTCACGAAACCGATCGCGAGCTGATAGACAGCGTGCGCGACTACGGGGAGAGACCCATGGCCCGGCTCGATCGTCTCGGGCTACTCAGTCATCGGCTGATAGCGGTGCATATGATCCACATCGAGGACGCCGAGGTCGCGCGATTGGCGCAATGCGGGGCAAGCGTAGTGCATTGTCCGGAATCCAACCTCAAGCTCGCCAACGGATTTTGTCCCGCGCATCGGCTGTTGCAGGCCGGTGTCAACGTGGCGCTGGGCACCGATGGAGCCGCCAGCAACAACGACCTGGATCTCCTCGGCGAGATGCGCACCGCGGCACTGCTGGCCAAAGCTGTCGCCGGCGACGCAGCCGCACTACCCGCCGCCGTCGCCCTGGAGATGGCCACATTGAGCGGTGCCCGTGCGCTTGGCCTGGAAGATGAAATCGGCTCTCTGATCCCGGGCAAGTCGGCGGACGTGGTCGCCATCGATCTGGGCGGGCTCGAGAGCCAGCCCGTCCACGACCCACTGTCCCACGTTATCTACGCGACCGGCAGGCATCAGGTGACGAACGTGTGGATCGCGGGCAGGCCGGTGGTGAAGAATCGCAATCTACTCACCCTCGACGCTGACGCATTGATCGCAAACGCGGAGCAATGGCGGCAGCGCATGACCTCCGATGACCGTACCAGACAGTAATACCGACCCCCGGGAGGTCGCCAAGTTCGAAGCGCTGGCGTCACGCTGGTGGGACACGCAAGGCGCCTTCAAGCCGCTGCACGACATCAACCCGCTGCGTCTCGCCTTCGTCGAAGCGACGGGCAGTCTGGCCGGCCAAACGATCCTCGATGTCGGCTGCGGCGGCGGCATTCTCGCCGAGAGCATGGCGGCCCGGGGCGCCGTGGTCACCGGTATCGACGCAAGTCGGGCGACTCTGACTACCGCGCGACTTCACCTGGAGGAAAGCGGTGTAGCGGTCGACTACGTCTGCGCCACCGCCGAGCAGATGGCGGATGAGCGCCCGAAGGAATTCGACCTGGTCACCTGCATGGAGTTGCTCGAGCACGTGCCGGAACCGGCGTCCGTGGTGGCGGCCTGCGCACGGCTGGCGCGCCCCGGCGGCCAGGTGATCTTTTCCACCATCAATCGTAACCCCAAGGCCTACGTGCTGGCGGTCATCGGTGCGGAATATCTACTTCGTCTGCTCCCCCGGGGCACACACGACTATGAAAAATTCATCCGCCCGTCGGAACTCGACGCCTGGTCGCGGAGCGCCGGATTGACCCTCGATGAGCTCCGGGGCCTCAGCTACAACCCCGTGACCCGACGCTATCGACTCAGCGGCGACGTGGACGTCAACTACCTGGCGCGGCTTCACCGACTGGCGGCGAACGGTGACTGAGGCACGCGCTCCCTGCACCGTGCTGTTCGATCTCGACGGCACCTTCGCCGACACGCTCCCGGACTTGAGCGTTGCCCTGACGCAGGCCCTGGCGGAACGAAACCTAGAGCCCGTATCCAGCCATGTCCTGCGACCGCTGGTGTCACGGGGCGCACGGGCCATGGCGGAGAAGGCCTGCGGCGAAATCGTGGACCAGAGCACCCTCGACGGATTGGTGGTGCGCTTTCTTGCCCTCTACGGCGCTAACCTGTCCCTTCACACGCGGCTGGTGGACGGCGTGCAGGCAGTGCTGGATGAGCTCCATCGCCGCGCCATCCCCTGGGGCATCGTCACCAACAAGCGGCGAGAATACAGCGAGCCGCTGATGCGTGCCCTGGACCCCACACGACGCGCCGCCTGTATCGTCAGCGGTGACAGCACCGCGAACGCCAAGCCCCATCCGCAACCCCTGTTGCATGCCTGCAAGCTGCTGGGCAGCACACCCGGCGCGTGCGTTTACGTGGGTGACGCGGAAATCGACATGCTGGCGGCGCGCCGTGCCGGGATGCGCAGCGTCGCGGCGCTTTACGGCTACATCGCGCCTGAAGACGATCCTCGCAGCTGGCGAGCCGACGCCACCATCGACGCCCCCCACGAGCTGCTCGCATGGATCGACGCCCATGGAGCCGCTTGACTGGCAACAATAGTTGGCAACAATGACGACGCACAAGATCCCGAACGACTACACGCCGCCCGTCGATGTTCTCGCCGAACGTGTGATCCTCGTCACCGGAGCCGGCGACGGTATCGGTAAAGCCGTGTCGCTGGCATTCGCCGCCCACGGCGCCACCGTGATACTTCTCGGGCGCACTACGCCCAAGCTCGAATCCGTGTACGACGACATCGTGGCCGCCGGCGGGGCCAAGCCTGCGATTTACCCCTTGGACCTGGAAGGCGCGGTTCCCGACGACCACCGGCAACTGGCGGAACGCGTAGAGTCCGAGCTCGGGCGTCTCGACGGCCTGCTGCACAACGCAAGCCTGCTCGGCTCGCTGACACCTATCAAGCACTATGATCCAATCGAATGGCTGCGCGTCATCCAGGTGAACCTGCACGCGCCCTTCCTGCTCACCCAGGCGTGCCTGCCGCTGCTCGAGCGTGCTCCATCCGCGTCGGTGGTGTTCACCTCTTCCAGCGTCGGTCGACGCGGACGTGCCTACTGGGGCGCTTACAGCGTCAGCAAGTTCGCCGTCGAAGGCTTGATGCAGATTCTCGCCGACGAGCTCGAACAGAACTCCCGCGTTCGGGTCAACAGCGTCAATCCGGGCCGCGTTCGCACAGCCATGCGCGCCGCCGCTTACCCCGCCGAGAATCCGGCCGAGCTACTCGCGCCGCAAGACATCGTGCTCCCCTATCTCTACCTCATGGGCCCCGACGGCCGTGACCTTCACGGCCAGGCGCTGGACGCGCAGTAACCGTTCATTACAATGTTCCCCGAAGTCCATGACCGCGCCTTCGAACATCGACAGTGAGAATCTTCTGCAGCTCGCATCCGCGCTGCAGACTACCCTCGACGCCGAATCCTTGATTGGCATTTTCGGCAAGCACCTTTCCACCCTGGTCAGCCACCGTGGCCTGCAATTTACCAACGAGCAGGCCGGCATCGACATGACCACCGGCGACTCCGGGCCGGATCGCGTCGACTACCCGCTGATGCTCGAGGAGCGACTCCTGGGTCATCTCGGGGTGCTCTCGGCGGGCGCCTTGTCGGCGTCGCAGAAGAAAACCGTCGAGGTTCTGATTGCGGGCCTGCTTCAACCGCTCCGCAATGCGCTCACGTACCGTGAGGCGGTCAACGCATCGGCGCGGGATCCGTTGACGGGGGTCAACAACCGCGGCAGATTTCGTGAAGTGATGGATCGCGAAGTGGAATTGTCGCGCCGCCACGGCGCGCCGCTGTCACTGATCATGCTGGATGTGGATCGGTTCAAGTCCATCAACGACACGCACGGCCACGTGGTGGGTGACATCGCGTTGAAGTCCATCGCCAGCTGCACGCTCTCGTGCATTCGCGACAGCGACATCCTGTTTCGTTACGGCGGCGAGGAATTCTGCATCGCATTGGCAAACACCAACCTGACCGGCGCACGCAAGCTCGCCGAGCGCATCCGCAGAGCATTGGAGATACTCGTGGTGCGTGCTTCAGGCACCAGACTGCACGTCACGGCGAGCTTCGGTGTGGCGACACTCGCCAAGGAAGACGACGTGGCGCATCTGGTGGAGAAGGCCGATCACTCGCTCTATCGCGCCAAGGCGCTGGGCCGCAACTGCATCGCTACCCACGAGGACGCACAAGAGCCGCCGGCTAACCGTCCATGAGCTTGAGGAACTCTTCCTCATCGAGGATGGTTACCTGCAACTCTACCGCTTTGCCACGCTTCGAGCCGGATTTGGCGCCCGCCACAAGATAGTCGGTCTTGCGCGACACGCTACCGCTGACCTTCGCCCCGAGGGCTTCGAGACGGCGCTTGGCCTCGTTGCGGGGCATGGCATCGAGGGTCCCGGTGATGACGAAGCGTTTGCCCGCCAGCGGTGCGTCGCCGGCCGGCGGCGGAGCTTGCGCAGGCCATCGGATGATCTTCACCAGGCCGTCCAGGATTTCCCGGTTGTGGGTCTCGGCAAAGAATGACGTGATTTGCCTGGCGACCACCGGCCCCACGTCCGGCACTTCCTGCAAGCGTTCCTCGTCCGCGGCGCGCAAGCATTTCAGATCACCGAAGTGGGTCGCGATGGCGAGCGCGGTCGCTTCACCCACGTCACGGATTCCGAGCGCGTAGAGAAATCGCGCCAGGGTCGTGTCACGACTTCTGGCTATCGCCGCCACCAGATTGGTCGCAGACTTCTTGCCCATGCGATCCAGCGCCGCCACCTGCTCCTCGCTCAGTGAGTAGACATCGAAAATCGAATGCACGAGCCCGGCGTCGACCAGCTGATCGACGAGCTTCTCGCCCAGGCCTTCGATGTCCATGGCCCGGCGGCTCGCGAAGTGCCGCACGGCCTGCTTGCGCTGCGCCGGGCAGTAAAGACCGCCACTGCAGCGCGCCGCCACCTCGCCTTCCATGCGAATCACCTCCGAGCCGCAGACGGGACATCGGTCGGGAAGAGTGAAACGCCGCGTGCGCCGCGGCCTGCGATTCTTTACAACCCGTGCGACCTCGGGGATCACGTCGCCGGCCCGGCGCACGACCACGGTGTCGCCAATGCGCACGTCCTTGCGATCCAACTCGTCCTGATTGTGGAGCGTCGCGTTGGTCACCGTCACGCCGCCCACTCGAACCGGCTCCAGACGCGCCACCGGCGTCAGGGTGCCAGTGCGCCCGACCTGAACGTCGATGTCACGCACACGGGTGAGTTCCTCTTCGGCCGGAAACTTGTAGGCGATCGCCCAGCGGGGGGCCCGCGAGACGGCTCCGAGTTGCTTCTGCTCGGCAACATCGTTCACCTTGAACACCACGCCGTCGATTGCGTAACCGAGGCTCTCCCGGCGTGCCAGCATGTGCAAATAGTAATCGCGGCAACCGTCCACACCCTGCACCACAAGCGATTCCGGCGACACTCTCAAGCCCCAGTGCTTCAGGCGCGCGAGGATGCCTGTGTGGCTGCTCGGCAGCCACCCCTCGCGCACGTCTCCGATGCCGTAGCAAACCATGGTCAGTGGGCGCGCGGCGGTGATACTCGGATCGAGTTGTCTCAGCCCGCCCGCGGCGGCATTGCGCGGGTTTGCAAAGACCTTTTCTTCACGGCGTGCCTGCTCTTCATTGAGCCGCCGAAACCCTTCCTCGGTCATGAATACTTCGCCGCGCACCTCGAGCACGCGGGGGAAATCGTCTCCGCGCAAATGCAGCGGCACGGACTTGATGGTGCGAATATTCTGGGTAACGTCCTCGCCCCGGGTTCCGTCACCACGGGTCGCGCCACTCACCAGCAAACCGTCCTCGTAACGGATACTCGCCGCCAGGCCGTCGAGCTTCGTCTCGGCCGCATACTCGATCTCCTCCACGCCGAGGCGTTCCCGCACCCGGCGATCGAAATCGACGAGCTCCTGCTCCTCGAACGCGTTCGCCAGTGACAGCATGGGGACCGTGTGCACGACCTCGCCGAAGGCCTCGACGGGCGCGGCGCCGACCCGCCGGGTCGGCGATTGCGGAATGATCAGTTCCGGGTATCGATCTTCGAGCGACTGGAGCTCGCGCAGCAGCCGATCGTATTCAGCATCGGGTACCAGCGGATCATCGAGAGAGTAATAGCGATAGTTGTGGTAGTCGATGTTGTCACGCAGCTCCACGACGCGCTGCGCGATTGCCCTTGACGCTGCCATTTCATGCCTTGAGCATCTGGCGACGACCGAAATCGGCGATGCGCTCGCGCAGATGATTGATGGATTGAGGCGTCAAGTGGCTCCGCGTTTCGTCACACAGCGTGCCGTCCAAATCCTCCGCAACCGTCGTTGCCGCATCGAGCATCTGCTGAAAAGCGTCCGCGGGACTCTCGGGTCCCGGAAGACGCATGAACATCGCGATCCCGGGACTCGACAGCGTGTCCATGCTTGCCGGTTCGAAATCACCGGGCGCGAGCACATTGGCGGCACTGAACAAAGTGGCAGAGTGACGGTCACCGGGCAACTCGTGTCGATGAAAGATATTCATGTCACCGTGGTGCAAATCGGCACCCTCAAGCGCATGGCGGAGCGCTTCACCGGAAAATCGCTCGCCGCCTCTGGCCATCACGGTCATCACGATGTGAAGCTCTTCCCCGCTGTCCGCCGCCCGTCGCTTGCGGCTCTCGCCCGGGGGCTCGGACCCGCTGCCACGCCCCTCGCTACCGGGATCGGCGCCACCCACCAGTGCCGAGATTTCCAGGCCAGCCAAATCCAGCTGTTCCGGCCCATCGCGGCGCGCCGCCAGTCCGCTCAGGGGAGCAAGAACACGGTCCGGGTCTGCGCCGACGTCACCCGGCGGTGCTGCGACCATGGGCGCAACGGGTGACGTCTCGGTGACGTCCTCGGTGGGCTCGCCGGGGAAGTCCTCGTCGATATCGTAGCCATCGAGGGCCACGGTCTCCTCGCAATCGAGGCTTCGCCGGCCCTGCTTTCGCCCGACGACCTCGAAGGGATCCGCCTGGCCGATGTCCCCGAGCACCGACTCGCCGATGGCGGGAAGTCTTTCCTCTTCAGTCAAATGCTCGACGAGCTGCGCGCGCCGGCGCGTCCAGGCGCGCTTCTTGAAGAGCTCCCAGACGAAAATACCGGCTATCAGCAGAACGCCGACGATGATCAATATCAAACGCAATCGATCCATGGAGTGGACCCAGGTCTAATTACACCGCCACCATTTCCACAGCCTCATCGACGTCAACGGCCACCAGACGCGACACGCCGGGCTCGTGCATGGTAACGCCGATGAGCTGCTCGGCAATTTCCATCGTGATCTTGTTGTGGGTGACGAACAAGAACTGCACGCGATCGGACATGTCTTTCACCAGCTCGCTGAATCGCACTGCGTTGATATCGTCGAGGGGCGCATCCACCTCGTCGAGCAGACAGAATGGCGCCGGGTTCAGCTCGAATATGGCGAATACCAGCGCGATAGCCGCCAGTGCCTTCTCGCCTCCGGAGAGCAGATGAATGTTGGTATTGCGTTTGCCTGGCGGGCGAGCCATCACCGAGACACCGGTGCTCAACAGGTCGTCGTCGGTGAGCTGCAGATACGCATGCCCGCCGCCGAACAGGCGCGGAAACATGACGCCCAAACCCTCGTTGACCTTCTCGAAGGTTTCCTTGAAACGCGTACGGGTCTCGCGATCGATTTTCTGAATCGCAGCCGTCAATGTATCCAGCGCCTCTTGCAGATCCTGGTGCTGGGCATCCAGATA
>CAXMNG010000274.1:0-9784 GCA_964194585.1 Salibacteraceae bacterium
CGCTGGTCATTTTTCTGGTGTTCATGGCCGGATTGGGCCTCTCCGCGTTCAAGGTCTGGCAGACCAGCCACGAGCTCAACAGCGTGCGCGACTTCGAATCCGGTGCCGACACGCCGGCGGCTCGCTATCTGGCTCCCATGGTGGGTGGTAACGCGGACAGCCGCGCCAATCTGGTTGGTGCGTTGCGCATGAAGATCGCCTACCGCACGGCCATCGTGCGCCACATTGCCAACAGCCTGGTGTTGCTGGGGCTCATCGGCACGGTGGTCGGGTTCATCATTGCGCTGGGCGGCGTCGATCCCGAGCATGCAGCCGACGTAAAATCCATCGCGCCCATGGTATCGACTTTGATCCGGGGTATGTCGACGGCTCTCTATACGACACTCGTGGGTGCCGTTCTCAACGTCTGGCTGATGGCGAATCATCAGATTCTCGCCGGTGGCACAGTAAAACTGATAACAGCACTGGTAGAGCTGGCGGAAGTTCATGCGCGAGATTGATCTCTTCGACGACGAAAGCGGCGCGACGGTGTTTCGCGACGTCATAATGCTGGCGCTCGCCGGCTTCGTCATGATCGTCATGCTGCTTTTGCCGCACATCAATCCGCGCGCCGCGGAAGAACAGGAAGCCCGCAGTCCCGGCAACGTCATCATCGAGCTTCGCTGGCCCGATCACATCGACGCCGACGTCGATCTTTGGGTCGAAGGGCCCGGGGACTCCCCGGTCGGATACTCGAACAAGGACGGTAGAGTTTTCAATCTCCTGCGCGATGACCTGGGGCGCGATAGCGATCTCACGAATCTCAATTATGAATTTTCATACAGCCGCGGAGTTCCCGCCGGCGAGTACACAGTGAATGTGCACCTGTATCGCAACGGTGGCCGCCACTACCCGCTTCCGGTCACGGTCGCAGTCAGCGTCAAGGGCACGGACAGCTCGTCATCGCTTCGCGTGCTCGACACCAAGCTGGACCTTCTTCGTGAGGGTCAGGAAACCACGGTGTTTCGTTTCCAGCTCGATGAGGACGGCGACCTCATAGCAGGCAGCGTGCACGACTTGCCCCGCGCGCTTCGCAGCAGGACGAAACTGTGATCGAGCTCTTCCATCTGTTTGCGGCTTCGGCGGCACTTGCCGCCGTCCTCGCCGCCATCAGCATCTGGTCACACCGCAAGCTGTGGGCGAAGATTTCCGCTGTTCTGGCAACGGCGTTGTTCATTCCCACCATCTACCTGAGCTATGCGGATCTATTGAGCCGCCCGAAACCGGCAAGCCTCGAATGGTGGCACCGCAGTGCGACCGAGGCGACCGTGGTCGGCTCGAGGCTCCGTGAAGGCGAAGCTATCTATGTGTGGATCGAGATGGCGGACACCGACGAGCCCCGTGCCTACAAATTGCCCTGGCAACAGGAAATGGCCAAACAACTCTACGGCGCCCAGCGCGAGGCGGAGGCGAACGGTACGAAGGTGCAGATGCGCTTACCATTCGCGGACCGGGTCGAGGGTCAGGAGCCGTTGTTCTACGCGCTGCCCCAACCACCGTTACCGCCCAAGCACGTCGAACAGGGAAACACCCGGTACTTCCAGCACTCCAGCACCCGCTCAAGGCGCGACGGAGTCGGCGGTAGCTGAACGTTCCAAAAGATCCCCGGTACCTTCCTGCGGCGCAAGCCGGATTCTGGACTGAAAAACTTCCAGATGTTGGCGCGATTCCACCTTGCTCTGCGGCGAGGAAAATCCAGGCAGAGCAGCCATCAACAGCACACCCAGGCCAGCCACGGCTACTACCGCCACGGGCCAGCGCCGCACGCGGCGTCGCTCCGGATCACCGCGACTGAGATGACACTGTTTTTCGCCGGCTGCGCCCAGTAGCTCTCTCGCGAGAGGATCGATGGCGCCCACCAGACCGCGCGCCTTTTCCGTCACGCTGGCGACGATGGCAGGGTCGAATGGACTGTCGCCGACCAGCCCGGCGCGAAACAGACACATATGCAGATAATCGCTAACCTGCTCGTGATCGAATCGCGGCATGCCGAGAGTAGTGACTTCGCCGGGGAAATGGTCGCCTTCGCGGAGTGATTCGAGCCGGTCTATCAGGCCCGGCTCAGCGCAGATGAGAAATCGGACGCTGTAGCGTTCCCAGCGTCCGGCAAGATAAACGAGCTGCTCGAGCGCACTGTTTTTTAGAAGATGCACGTCGTCAATGACGATGACGGCGACCAGGGAGCGCGTCGATAACAACTCCAGAAGCGTGTCTGCATCTCTGAGCTCCGCGGCGGCGGGTTCCCGGGGGGGGAGGCCGAAGGTCGACACCAACTCATGCAGGAATTCTTTCGCACTCATGCGCGCACTGGCCTGTAGGCGAAAGATGCGCCAGCGTTCACACACCGCTTCGACGAAGCTGTCGAGCATGGTGCTCTTGCCGCTGCCCTGCTCGTCGAGAAGCAGAACATTTCCCCGGTCGACAGCGCCACATAGCTCGTCCAGGCGCGCCGTCAGGGCAGGCGTCGAGAAGTAGTATTCATCACCCCCCGCTTCCGGGAAGGGCTCTTTATCAAGGCTGAACGCTGACATACCCAGAAAGGATCGGCCACGATTTCCAGGAGTTGATAGGAATTCGTCCCGGCGTTCGCGATCCCTGTCTCACCTCTGATTGGGTCCCGTTTCGACACCCTAAACGACAAGGCCCGAGGAACCTCAATCCCTGCACGCCAAGGCGTTATCCCTGCTCCCGGCGTCACAAGAGCTCGATGGCTTTGAGGCCGTTCAGCTCAGCCCACGAGAATTGGTCGTCATCTCACAATAACCGCAGTCAAGATTGATATCGCTTGGTCCTGGCGAGCATTTCGGACAATCCCACGATCATGTTCTGGGACTCGAAATCAAGCATATTTTCCAACTCGGAAATCGTCGTACCTTCTTCCTTGAGTGTCTTCAGAAAAGATTGCAACTGCTTGCCGATGAAGCGGCCGATGGCGCCCGGGTGGATGACCAGGTCGAAGCCCAGTTGCTGCAACGTCGTCGCGGGCAACAATGGTGTCAGGCCGGTTTCCACCATGTTGGCGAGCAGGGGTGCGTCGATGCTCTGTCCGATTCGCGCCAACTCTGCCTCGGAACGGGGAGATTCGACGAAGATGACATCGGCGCCGGCGGCGGCATAGGCGTGCGCGCGATCCAGGGCTTCGTCCAGATCGAGAACACCCCGCGCGTCGGTACGCGCGATGATGACGAAATCCTCATCGTCCCTGGCGTCCAGAGCGGCGGCCAGCTTGCCGAGCATCTCGTTGACGGGGATCACGCGCTTTTCGTCGAAGTGCCCGCAGCGCTTCGGCGCCATCTGGTCTTCGATATGACAACCCGCGACCCCGGCGCGCTCGTAGGCCCTGATCGTTCGCATGACGTTGATGGCATTGCCATACCCTGTATCGGCATCGGCGATGAGGGGAATTTCAATCGCATCGGCGATGCGACCGGCCTGGTCGAGCATCTCGGAAAAGCTCACGAGGCCGAGATCGGGCACACCAAGGCGTGAATGGGAAACGCCGGCGCCGGTCATGTAGAGGGCCTCGAATCCCGCCTGTTCCACGCAGCGAGCCAGATAAGCGTCGTAGACGCCAGGGCACAGCAGAATCTCCGGTCGCTGGATGAGAGCTTTCAGCCGCGATGTCTTGCGCATGAAATCACCGTCGCCCCCCCGGCGAATTCAAGAGGGGCGCGTCGGCCGTAGCCTATCATCGCGGCGGGTAAAAGTCGGGGCGCGTTGGCCGACGTCAGTTGCCGACCCGTTGGAATCCATCGTCGAGGAAGTGCTCGAGCTTCTGGTAGCCCTCGCCCTCGAAGTCCTGGAACTTGAGGCCGATGCGGTATTCGTTTTCCGCGACACGGCGGGAGAACACCGCCGTGCAGCGCGCGTCGATGATATCGGGCATGCCCGAGGATTCGGGGAAGCGAAGACGCACTTCCACCTGCGGAGTTTTCCTGGGCACGCGACGCTGACTGAGGGGCAGAATACTGTTCACGGTCACCCGATCACAGGCGATCTGAATCCCCGCGGGGGACAGGTTGACCGTGATGGCATGGATGATTTCGCCATCCGGCATCGACACCTCCACGGGAAGATACGCCGGAACCCTGGGATAGTCTCTCTTGTACTTTTTCACGCAGAACGTCGCTGACTGAATGTGGCCGATGACGCAACGGGGTGCGATCGGTCGGTGCCGCACTTCCCCCCGAATCAATAGCTTAGCTCATGAGTCGATGCCGAAGAATGCAGATTAACAGCTGGGCACGCCCGTGCTGCGGCACGCTTCACAGCTTTGGAATCTCATCGACGGCAATGCGAGAACCCCACCGGCGGGGTTCCCGTCCCAGTACCCTCGGCAGCACCCGACTGGGAAAAAGCGTGTTAAGCCGGCGCCTGGACGCCGTCCCTGCCATTGCACGCGAGACGCGCCGCGGCGGGCCCGCCGCGAAAACGAATGCCGTTCCCCAGCCTGGATTATTCAGGCTAGGCCGTGCTCCGCCGGCGGCGTGCCTCGGCCAGCGGCAACCCGCGCCGCTCCGCTTCGTAATCATCGCAACGCCGCAGATACTCCGTGGTGCTCTTCGGCATCGGCACCCGGGCCCCGGAGATATAGGTCAGAAGACTGTTACCGTCGGCAATCAGCTGCATTCCCCGCTCCATCATTCGTCGCTCGTGAACGGACGCTTTACCGGGCAGCTGCGACTGGAATGCCCGCAGCGCCTCACCGGCAGCGACGAATCGCGGCCAGACTTCGAAGTTCACCGGGTCGGTGCGGATGGTCTCGATCTCCAGCTTGGCGGCTTCGCAGACCTCCAGAATGCGTGCGTCGACCCCGACAAAGGCCGGGTCATCGGTGAACAACTCGCACATGCGCCCGCCGAGCTTGTCGATATTAGTCATGGTCTGGGCGATTTTGATGTAACGGGTATCGTAGAAATCCTCGATACTCAGGGCAAAGGCCTTCAGCGGCTCGCCCCACAGCTCGTCGATGCCCTCGTGACCGCTGTAGTGCTTGACCGTCTTACCCAGCTCCAGCGCCTCGCCAAAAAACTCGCCGCATTGCCGCATGAGCTCGTTGTCCGGGCTGATGTGGACACCTTTTGCTTCCAGATCCACGACCGTGGTAAAGATGTCCGCGGCGCGGTTGAACAGCGCACCCGCGAGCATGGCGCCGTTGACGCGCTTTCTGACCGGATCCTGCTCGCGGTCGAAGGCTTTTCTGGCAAGGTCGAGGCTCTCTCCGGGGGTGTTGATACCGTGTTCGGTGTGGTGAAAAAGGCGCCGAGTAAGGCTGTCGATGAGGTGCTTCTTGGCGATCAGCGATTCCCGGGGAGGCGCATAGTACCGGATCCAGTAGCCATCGAAGTAGATGCAGGGTTTGGCGTCGATGTCCTTTCGAGTGCCATTTTTTACTTTTCTTGACACAGGGATCACTCCTGTTGCTCCTCGCAGGCGGATACGGCACCCGGCACCCGGCACCGGATCCGGAGGTTGCCCGGAACCCGGCAGCGGCCATGGTACTTCGTGCCCAGCAAGGCAAGACGATATCATACGCGCCTGGATATCCTGTAAAAAGGGGCAGAACCAGCCCGGGGCGAGGCCGCCTCCGGTCTGAGAACTACGATGAAATTCCGCCACAGTGATCATGCATTTACCACCGAGTCCCTCTACGGCACCCGGGTCGAACACGCGTATTCGGGTGCCCTCAGCTTTCTGCGGCGCAAATACACCCGGGATCTCGACGGTGTCGACGTTGCCGTTACCGGCATCCCCCTGGATCTGGCGACCACCAACCGGCCAGGCACGCGTTTTGGCCCGGCAGGGATCCGAGCGGCTTCCGCCCAGTTGAGCTGGGGCCCCCTGTGGCCCTGGGGATTCGATCCCACGGAACGGCTCGCTATTATTGATTACGGCGACTGCAGCTTCGATTTCGGCCGGCCCGATGGGATCCCCGCAGAGATCGAGGCCCACGCCGAAGCCATTCTCGGTCACGACGTGTCGCTGCTATGCCTTGGTGGTGATCACTTCCTGACACTGCCGCTTCTTCGCGCCCACGCAAAACGTCACGGCCCGCTCGCGCTCATTCATTTCGATGCTCACTCGGACACCTGGAAGGACGAGGATGGCCGCGTCGACCACGGCACGATGTTCTTCCACGCCGTGCGCGAGGGCATCGTCATCCCGGAACGCTCGGTGCAGATCGGTATTCGTACACACAACAGCGACCCCATGGGATTTACATGGCTGGACGCGGGGTGGATTCACAATAACGGCACCGACGCAG
This sequence comes from Salibacteraceae bacterium, assembly GCA_964194585.1. Classification (GTDB taxonomy): domain Bacteria; phylum Pseudomonadota; class Gammaproteobacteria; order HK1; family HK1; genus JAABYT01. Next base: position 6,305 of record CAXMNG010000274.1, read on the forward strand.
TGATCGCCGAAACCAGGAAGATCGTCGGCGATCATCCAGCCTATCTCACCTTCGATATCGATTGCCTGGATCCGAGCTTCGCGCCGGGTACGGGTACCCCCGTGGTCGGCGGCCTTTCCACCTTTCAGGCGCAGGCGATCATTCGTGGGTTGGGTGATATCAACCTGATAGCCATGGACATTGTCGAAGTCGCGCCTGCCTACGACCACGCGGAAATGACCTCACTGGCCGCCGCCAGCCTGGCCCTGGATTACCTCTGCCTGCGCGCCCACAAGCTGCCGGTAAAAGGATAATTGGGGGATAATTGGGGACAGATCTATTTTCCTGGCGGACGGGATCCGTCCGCCAGGAAAATAGATCTGTCCCCAATTATCCTTTTGCCCGCAATCATCGATATCATGCATCCATTGACGTGCGGAGACTGAAGCCATGGTGGAACCCTCGGATCCGGAGCTCGAAAGCCCGGTGCAGCCGAATCCCGAAGATTATGCATTCGACTTGAACGCGGCCCTCGATTCCATCGTGTCGCTGCGTTCACAGGTCCCCGAAGATGCCTTGACCGCCGGTGTGCTCGGCACGGAGCGTGCCGGACACGGCGTCGTCATCGCAGACGATGGTCTGGTCGTCACCATCGGCTATCTGATTACGGAAGCCGAGAGTCTCTGGATCCTGACCAACGAGGGCACCACCGTCCCCGGACATGTGGTCGGCTATGACCAGGAAACCGGATTCGGCCTGGTGCAAGCATTGCAACCCATGGGAGCGCCGAGCATGAAGCTGGGGGATTCCGCCGCGTTGCAGGTGTCCGACCAGGTGATTACCGCCGGTCACGGCGGACCGGATCACGCAATCAAGACCACCGTCATCGCGAAGCGCGAATTCGCAGGCTACTGGGAGTATGTTCTCGACGAGGCCCTGTTCACCACACCCCCTCATCCGAACTGGGGCGGCGCCGCCCTCATCGGCAACGACGGTTCGTTGCTGGGAATCTGCTCGCTGCTGGTGCAACAAGTCGCCGAAAGCGGAGAGCAAAGCGGCGCCAACATGATAATTCCCATCGACCTGCTCAAGCCTGTCCTCGACGACCTGCGCATGTACGGCAAACGCAATGCACCGGCGCGGCCGTGGCTGGGCTTTCTCGTCCAGGAGCTAAGCCACCACCTCGTCGTTTCAGGAGTCTACGATGACTGTCCCGCCGACACCGCCGGCCTGCAGGTCGGTGATGTGATTCGCGAGGTGGACGGTGAACCGGTAAGCGGGTTGGCGAATTTATTCCGTCGCATCTGGCGCAGTGGCGAGGCTGGCGTGAAAGTACCGCTGACGATCGTGCGCAACCGCGAATCGATTTCCGTTATCGTCCACTCCGCCGATCGCAACAGTTGCCTCAGGTCGGCCAGCATTCATTGACCGCCGGGAAATCGTTCAGAAATTCGACTCTTTCCGGTTCAACGCACTGACCGTTGCCTTGAGCGACGCGACCACGATATTGGGGTGAGTGGCTACACCGAATAACGAACGACCATCGGCGTCCTCTATTTCGACATAAGCGACCGCCGTCGCGTCCTCGCCGTGACCAATGGCGTGCTCGTGGTAGTCGAGCACGCTCACGTCAAAACCACAATCGGCCTTCAATGCGTCCACGAATGCGGCGATGGGCCCATTGCCCTTACCGTTGATGGTGCGCTCCTCACCGTTCAAGCGGATGCTGGATGATACGCGACACATCTCGCTGGCGTGTGTATCCGGAACGCTCCAGTATTCGAGAAACTCGACGGGAGTGATGCGATCCAGATATACGCGCTGGAAAAGCTCCCAAATCCCCTGGGCGGTAATTTCCTTGCTGGTCTCGTCCGTCACCTTCTGAACGATCTGGCTGAACTCGACCTGCAACGCCCGCGGTAAATCGAGATCGTGCTCGGCTTTCAGTATGTAGGCCACACCACCCTTTCCGGACTGGCTGTTGACCCGAATGATGGTCTCGTAGCTGCGTCCCACGTCCTTGGGATCGATGGGCAGGTAGGGCACTTCCCACAGTCCCGAATTGCTCTTCTCCATCGCGGCCATGCCCTTCTTGATCGCGTCCTGGTGGGAGCCCGAGAATGCCGTATAAACCAGATCGCCGGCGTAGGGATGGCGGGGATGCACCGGTAGCCGGGTGCAATACTCGGCGACCTCGCGCAGCTCGCCGATATTCGACAGATCGAGCTCCGGGTCGATGCCCTGGGTGAACAGATTGCCCGCCAGGGTTATGACGTCCACGTTACCGGTCCGCTCGCCGTTTCCGAACAAGGTGCCCTCGATGCGATCCGCGCCCGCCATCAACGCGAGCTCCGTGGCGGCAACGCCGGTGCCCCGATCGTTGTGCGGATGCAGGCTGATAACCAGGCTGTCGCGGTTTCTCACGTGACGGCAGAACCACTCGATCTGATCGGCGTAAACGTTGGGCGTCGCCATCTCCACCGTGCTCGGCAGATTGATGATGGTCTTCTTTTCCGGTGTCGGCTCCCAAACATCCGTCACCGCGTTACAGATCTCCACGGCGTAGTCGAGCTCGGTGCCGGTGAAGCTCTCTGGCGAGTACTGATGAATGATCTCCGTGCCATTCATGTTGGCCGCGAACTTCTTGATGAGCTCGGCGCCCTTGACAGCGATGTCGGTGATGCCGTCACGATCGAGCCCGAAGACGACCCGCCGCTGCAATGTCGAAGTGGAGTTGTAAAGATGCACGATGGCCCGCCTGGCGCCCACCAGGCTCTCGAAGGTGCGCTCGATGAGATGCTCGCGGCTCTGGGTGAGCACCTGAACGGTGACGTCATCCGGGATCAGGTCCTCGTCGATGAGCGTGCGCAGAAAGTCGAACTCTGTCTGTGACGCCGACGGGAAGCCGATTTCTATCTCCTTGAAGCCCATATCCACCAGAACCCTGAACAGGCGCGTCTTGCGCGAGCTGTCCATGGGGTCGATGAGGGCCTGGTTGCCGTCGCGAAGATCGACGCTGCACCACACGGGGGCTTTGGTGATAGCACGGCCGGGCCACTGCCGGTCCGGGAGATTCACCGGCTCGAAGGCCTGATATTTTTCGATGGGCATTACCGACATGACAATTCCTGCCTGGGTCCTGGAACGAGCACACGCGCCTGGCACGGAGCTCAGTCCCGGCTGGACCGCCAAAACTACTCAAATATATGAGGTTTTCTTAACACGGACGGCGGCTGGAGGCAATTGGATTCGGCCATTAAGTGGGGGGCATCTAATTGGGGGCAGGCATCTAATTGGGGGCAGGCATCTAATTGGGGACAGATCTATTTTCCTGGTGGACGGGATCCGTCCACCAGGAAAATAGATCTGTCCCCAATTAGATGCCTGTCCCCAATTAGATGCCTGTCCCCAATTAGATGCCTGTCCCCAATTAGATGCCCCCCACTTAATGGCCGAATCCAATTGCCTCCAGCCGCCGTCCGTGTTAAGAAAACCTCATAT
>CAXMNG010000275.1:0-12769 GCA_964194585.1 Salibacteraceae bacterium
GGAGGACGTGGCAGCCTGACCGGTGACGGCTTGATCAACGGCGCCCGGTTCCAGGGGCGCCGTCACCCATCCGGCTCACCACTATCATTCGGAACCGGCGGCTCGCGATACGGGATGCGGGCTCGGCGGTCGGTGTCGTACATCTCGCCGGCAACGTTGCGATTGTACTGCCGGGAAGCGTCCCGGTAGGGTTGAAAATCCCAGGATCGGATCTCTCCCACCTGCAACGCATCGTGGGTGAAGTGGCGGCGCTTTTGACTGCCTATGACCGCCGCCCTCACCCCCTCGCTGTCCCAATGGCCGTTCGCGCGTGCTTGAAGTTCGGATTCCACGCGCTCGTACTCCGGACTCCCGGCAAGGTTCTCGGTCTCGTGGGGATCCGCTACCACATCGAATAGCCGCGCGGCATCCCCCGAACAGCTCGTGTACTTGTAGCGATCTTTTTTCAGCATCAGCATCGGCGCCGTCGTGCCTTCGGCGAGGTATTCGGCAATGGCCGTGTTCCCGGCGTCTTCCGAATCGCCGGCGAGAGCCGGTAACAGGCTCCGCCCGTCCACCGGCGCCGCGAGCTCCGGTGGCGCCCCGTCGGTTGCATAGTCGAGCAGGGTCGGGAGCAGATCCACGAGAGATACATTGCTGTCCACGCGTGCCGCTGGAATCCCAGGTCCGTTCAATACCATCGGCACGCGCACGGCGTGCTCGAAGAAGTGCATCTTGTACCAGAGCCCGTGCTCACCGAGCATCTCGCCGTGATCGGAGGTCACGACCCACAGCGTGTTGTCGCCGAACCCCGCCTGATCCACAGCCTTGCGCAAGGCAGCCAGCTGCTCATCCAGATAGCTGATCATTCCGTAGTAAGCGTGACGGGCATCGCGGACATGCTCTTCGGTAATTCGATATTCGTCCATGCGGCAGATTCTGTACAGACGCTGGCTGTGCTCGTCGTCCGAAAGCTCCGGCACACTCGGCATGTCGATTCGCGCGTGATCGTACCGATCCCAGTACGCGCGCGGAGTCATGTAGGGATCGTGGGGTTGCATGAAGGAAACGGTCAGGAAAAAGGGGCGCGAATCGTCGTCCCGCGCCATGTCGTAGATCCCGCGTACCGACTCGAAGGCAACCTGTTCATCGAAATCCAGAGCCAGCGTGCGTTCGTACACCCCCGCCTCCACCACGCTCTGCATGTTGTGATGCCAGAAAAATTGCCGCTCGGGATGCTCCCAGTCCGGCGTCCATCCAAAGTCGGCGGGATACATGTCGGTGGTCAGGCGCTCTTCGAAACCATGCAGTTGGTCGGGACCGACGAAGTGCATCTTGCCCGCAAGACTCGTTCGGTAGCCAAGCTTGCGAAGATAGTGGGCGATGGTCGGAATGTCGGAGGGAAACTCCGCTGCGTTATCGTAGGCGCCGATGCGTGAACAGTATCGGCCGGAAAGCATGGAGAATCGCGACGGCGCGCACAGGGGCGAATTGCAATAAGCGTTGTCGAACACTGTGCCGCCCTCGGCGAGGGCCGCCATGGCCGGTGACTGCACCAGCGGGTGTCCGTAAAAGGGCAGGAACTGCGGCGCCAGCTGATCGAACATGAGCAGTAGAATATTCGGAGGCCCGACGGGCATGGAGACTCTCCAGGCGACGGCCATGGTGGCCGGTGCATTGTGGCAAAAGCGCGTCGCCGTGGGAATCAATCCTGCCCGTTGAAACCCGGGCCGCGGGCAACCATATCATCGAGCGCCGAACTCGTGGCGCCCGCACCGCCGATGGATTATCGTCACCCCTGCGGGAGAGCCCGATTTATTTTGCGAGGACAACGATGCGTATTCTGCTGTTTCCGGCTACCAACGCCGCCATTTTGGTGGTCATCAGTGTCGTATTTCAGATCTTCGGGTTCGAAGGCATTCTGCAGGAGAACGGCGTCGATCTGGACCTGAAGGCGCTGCTGCTCTTGTCCGCCATCATCGGTTTCGGCGGCTCCTTTATCTCACTGGCCATGTCCAAATGGATGGCAAAGCGCGCCATGGGGGTGCAGATCATCGAGCAACCCGCCAACCAGTCGGAGCAATGGCTGGTGGAAACGGTGCGGCGACAGTCCCGGGAGGCTGGGATCGGCATGCCGGAAGTCGGCGTTTTCAACTCCCCGGAACCGAACGCCTTCGCTACCGGCGCGAGCAAGAACAATGCGCTGGTAGCGGTCAGCGCCGGCCTGCTGCAGCGCATGACCTCCGACGAGGTGGAGGCGGTGCTGGCCCACGAGATCAGCCACGTGAAAAATCGTGACATGGTGACCATGACCCTGCTCCAGGGGGTCGTGAACACCTTCGTCATCTTTCTCTCCCGCATCGTCGGGCACGTGGTGGACCGCGTCGTTTTCAAGACCCAGCGGGGATTCGGTCCTGCGTACTTCATCACCTCCATCGCCGCGCAAATATTTCTGTCGATCCTCGCCTCCATGATCGTGATGTGGTTCTCACGGCGCCGGGAATTCCGCGCCGATGCCGGCGGCTCCGAGCTCGCGGGCCGGGACAAGATGATCGCGGCCCTGCGCCGTTTGCAGCAGGCAAGTGGGGAGCAGGAATCGCTGCCGGATCAGCTGGCGGCCTTCGGCATCGCCGGGGGAGTCGGCCACGGCCTCAAGCGATTATTCCTGAGCCATCCACCGCTGGCAGAGCGCATCGCGGCCCTCGAGGCGAATCGCTAAGCCTGCTTTTTCCACCGGCATCCGTAGGTTGGGCTGAGCTTGCGAAGCCCAACAATGCCTTGGTGTGTTGGGCTTCGCTTTGCTCAGCCCAACCTACGAGGCCCTTACTTCGACATGCGTGTCGTTGTAGCAGGCACCGTCGCTGATGTCGGCCTTGTCGTTGGGAACCAGAGCATTCGTGGTCTGACCGGTGCTGCTGGTTCTGAGCCACACGCCCTTGGGCGAGAACACCACGCCCGGGCGGGTGGCGTCGGTGATGTTCAGAATCAGCTGCACCTCACCCAGATCGTTCCAGACCCTGACTGTGGCGCCGTCCGCCAGGCCGCGCACTTCGGCGTCGCCAGGGTGCATCTCCAGCTCAGGCATCCCATCGCTGTCGGACAGTCCGCCGAAGGTGGCGTTGATGCGCTTGTCCGAAGAAGGCGTGATGAGTGTCAACGGATGCGCGGACTCGACCGGGGAATAATCCGGTAATCCGCACCCGTGCGCCTCCTCCAGGGACGCGGAGTAGAGCTCTACCTTGCCGCTGGGTGTGGCTGGGAAGACGTTCTCGAACAGCACCGGATCACCGCCGTCGAATTCCATCGGCAACGCCCGATCTGTGGGCAGCTCGCTCGGCCGCACACCCGCCAGTCTCGCATCGCTGCCGTCGATGGCCGCGTCCATGAGCTCGGCGTCGGTATCTCGGAACATCGGCTCGTCGAAGCCGAAACGCGCCGCCAGGCGCCGGAAGATCTCGGTATTCGGCAAAGAATCACCCACTGGAGGGATCACCGCCTCGGCCCGCTGCAACCACTGCTGCCCGTATGCGGGATAAATGTCCGCGTACTCGAAATGCGTGCACGCGGGCAGCACGATGTCGGCAAAGGCCATGCTGTCGGTCATGGCAACGTCACAGCCGACAGTGAAGAGATCCTCTCTGGAAAGCGCTTCCATGACGCGATTTTGATCCGGGAGCACGGCGACCGGATTGTGGTTGTAGATGAACAGGGCCTTGATGGGCGGCGATGCGCACTCGTCAAGGATCATGTCCGGCAGATCCAGGATGTTGATAGTGCGGGTGCCCGCGGGGATCAGATCCGGGCGCTGCAGCCGTTGGCTGGTCTTCGGGAATGCGGCGCCGGCTTTGGCGATTAAGCCGCCGCCGGGGATGCCGAACTTTCCGGTCAAAGCCGGGAGGGCGAGAATTGCGCGAATGCCGGAGCCGCCGTTGCGGTTGCGCTCCAGACCGTTGCCGACGGATATCGCCGCAGGGGACAGCTCGTGATAGAGCGCTGCAAAGGCCTGGATGTCGGCCTCGGGCACACCGCAGATGACGGACGCCTTTGCCGGTGTCACCTGGCGCACCTTCTTCATGTAGACATCGAAGCCGCTTACCCATTGCTCGATGAATGCGTGATCGAAAGCGCCCAGGCGTTCGAGTGCGTTGGTCACTGCGAAGGCGAGCACCACGTCGGTGCCCGGATTGATGGCCAGATGCAGATGCGCCTGCTCGGCGACACGGATGCGTTTCGGATCGATGACGACGAGCTTGGCGCCGCTCTCCCGCGCCGCTTTGATGATCCGTTGCAGATGCAGGTTGGACACCGTGACGTTGTTGCCCCAGACGATGATGAGCTTGGCCCGTTCGGCCTGCTCCGGAGGCATGCCCGGCACGTCGCCGTACATGCTCGAGTACGCCAGCGATCGGATGCCGCCGCAGAGCGGCATGCGGTCCAACAGGCTCGCGCCCAGCTTGTGGAAGAAGCGCAGATCCATAGAGCCGTCCGCGAGCATGCCGTGGGGACCGGCGTAGTTGAATGGCGCAACCGCTTGCGGGCCGTGGGTCGCGATGACGGCCGCGCACTTCTCGTAAATGACGTCCAGTGCGTCGTCCCAGGACAGCGGCTCGAAACGCCCCTCCCCCTTGGCACCGATCCGGCGAAGCGGCCGGGTCAACCGATTGGCGCCGTGCACGAAGTCCGGATAGGCCTTTGATACTTTGGCGCACAGGACTCCGGCGGTATAGGGATTGGCTTTCGAGCCACGCACCGCGACGACGCGATCGTCGTCGACGGTGACGGACAGGCTGCAGGTATCCGGACAGTCCAGTGGACAGACGCTTGGCAGTTTCACGGGGTCAGCTTCCTCGCGCCACCAGGTGATGGCACATCCGCGTTGCGGTATCCGACGAGCGCGCAGTGTAGATCAGGATGGCTCGTAATGTAGGTCCATTTTCCGGAACTTAATGGGTCCACCTGAGCTCACGGGTCCTCCACCGAGGCGAGGGCCTCCACCACTTTCTCCGGCGTAATGGGGAGATCCGTGATACGCACCCCGATGGCGTCGGCAACGGCATTGGCAATGGCAGGCGCCACCGGTGTCAGTGACGGCTCGCCGATGCCCTTGGCACCGAAGGGGCCGACGCCGCTTCGGGACTCGAGAATGATCGACTGCACCCTGGGCATGTCCATGGCCGTCGGGATCAGATACTCGCTGAAGGACGGCGTCACCAGCTTGCCCTTTTCATATATCAGCTCCTCGCTGAGGGCGTAGCCGTGCCCCTGGGAGGTGCCGCCTTCGATCTGACCTTCCACGGCGTCCGGATTGATGGCCTGCCCTACATCGTGGGCGCCGACGCTTTTTAATACGGTAACTTCCCCGGTCTCGGTGTCCACGGCCACCTCCACCGCCTGGGCACCGTAGGCGTAGTCCGGATGCACGCGGCCCTGACCGGTTTCCGCGTCGATCCCGTCGGTGAAGGGTGCGCGGAACATGACCAGCTCCGATCGATGGATCCCTTCGGACGCGCAGGTGGCGACCAGATCGGTCAACGTCATCTCGGTCAGCGGCTGCTCACGGACAAATACCATGGAGTTTGCCGCGTCCACTTCGTGCATCTGCACGTCGAATTCTCTGGCGGCGCGCTCCAGCAGCCGATTGCGCACGGCTTCCGCCGCCAGCCGCACGGCGTTTCCCGTCATGTAAAGCGCCCGTGTGGCGGTCGTGGTGCCGGCGAGCGGGGTGGTCGCCGAATCGCTGTTGTACACGGTAACGTCGCTCAGGTTGACACCGAGCAGCTCGGCGGCGATTTGCGCCAGCGCCGACACCTGCCCCCCGCCGATGTCGGTCACGCCCGAGCGCACCACCACCGTGCCGTCCATCTCCACACCCACCCAGGCTTCGGAGGTGTCGTGCAGCCAGGTGATACGGCCGTAGCTCTGCTGATAAGCGGCGACGCCACGGCCGATTTTTACCGGGCCCCGATGGGGGGGGCGTTCACCCAGCGCCTGCCACGCCCGCGTCATGCACTCGTCGGACCACACGGCGCTCTCGATGGGAACGCCGGTGGCGATTGCGTCGCCGGTACGCAGAAAGTTGCGCCGGCGTAGCTCCAGTGGATCGATGCCGAGGGCGTTCGCCGCCTCGTCCATCTGCTGCTCGTGGGCGACGCAGGCCTGTGCCGCGCCGAAACCGCGAAACGCGCTCGTGAACATGTTGTTGGTGGCCACCGCGCGGGCATCCACGTGCAGGTTGTCCACGCGATAGGGTCCGGGAGAGGCGACTGTCGCGTAGAGCAGCACGTAAGGACTCAAGTACACATAGGCACCGGCGTCCGCGGTCATGTCCACGGTCAAGGCGGTTATCTTGCCGTCCCGCGTGAAGCCGGTCCGGTGGGTGATGGTGAAAGGATGCCGCTTACCGTGACCGAAAAAAGAATCTTCCCGTGTATAGCAGAGACGCACCGGACGGCCGGTGGCCCTGGCGAGCAACGCCAGGTAGATCTCGACGGTAATATCTTCCTTGCCGCCGAATCCGCCCCCTACCATCGACCCCAGTATGCGCACCTTGTTGTGGGGCACGCCGATGGCTTCGGCGATGAAGCGGAAGTGCTCGATCACCTGCGTCGACATGCGAATATTGACGACTTCGTTCTCGTCCACCCAGGCGAGTCCCACCTCGGGCTCGAGGAAGGCGTGCTCGATGAACTGCGTGCGATAAGTCTTCTCGATGATGGTGTCGGCGGCGGCGAATCCCGCCTCCACGTCGCCCTTGCGCACCTTGTAGGTGGAAACGACGTTATCTGTCCCCTGCACCACTGGAGCGCCGGGCGTCAGCGCCTCTTCGACACTGTAAACGCCGGGGAACGGCTCCAGATCGAACGCGATCAGCTCCAGCGCCTTGTCGGCGATTGCCGGGGTGTCCGCAGCGACCAGCGCCAACGGCTCACCGTGATAGCGCACGCGTTCGCGCACCAGAATCTGCTGATCGGTATCCAGGCGCTTGCGCCCCGTCTGGCCGGGAATGTCCGTGGGCGCTAAGCGGTCCGGGAGCTCCGCGTGGGTCAGCACGCAGGCGACACCGGGTAGGGCACGGGCTCGCGACACATCGATGTGCGTGAGAAGCGCGCTTGCCTCGGGGCTTCGCAGCACTTTTGCGTGCAGCATGCCCGGTAAGACGTAGTCGCCGGCGTAACGGGTCTTACCGTGGACTTTTCCCGGCGCGTCGATACGCGCCAGGGGCCGGCCTACCTGACGGAATTCGATGTTGGCGCCGCCTCGCGCTTGCGCATCGCTCATGAGGACTCCCCTCCTTCGCGCATGATGCGCGCCGCTTCGTCGACGGCATCGAAGACCTTGGTGTAGCCCGTGCATCGGCACAGGTTCCCGCTCAAGGCGATCCGGATGTCGTCCTCGTCGGGATCCCGCGTGTCGTTGTCCAGCATCGACTGCGCGGCGATGATGAGGCCCGGTGTGCAGTAGCCGCATTGCGCGGCGCCGCGCTCGATGAATGCCGTGTGCAGGGGATGCGGAGCGTCGACGGTGCCGAGGCCCGAGACCGTGGTGACAGCCGCCCCCGCCACCGTCCATGTCAGGGTCAGGCAACTGTCCACGGCCTGCCCGTCGACGAGTACCGCACATGCGCCGCAATCACCTTTCTCGCAGCCGCTCTTGACCTCGAAGTGGGCGAGCCCGCGCAAGGTTTCCAGCAGGGTCTCGTTGGGCAGTGCGCCGACGTCGGAATCGCGGCCGTTGATGGTCAGGCGAATGACTTTTGCATCGTTCATGCTTGCGAACCTCCCGGAGCGAGCCGTTCCCAGGCCCGGGTCAGCAGACGCCGGGTCAGGACATGCACACAATGACTGCGATAGCCGGCGGACGCGCGCACATCGCCGATGGGACTCACCTCTTCCATTGCCGTCCGCGACGCGGCTTCGATGCTCTCGGGCGTCGGTGCCTCGCCTTCGAGCAACTCCTCGGCGGCGAGTGCGCGTTTGACGATGGGCGCCACGGAGCCGAGGGCAATGCGCACACCGCGGCATTTCCCGGCCTCCACGCCCATGGCCACGGCGACCCCCACGATGGTGATGGCATCGCCCTTGCGGCGCGCGAGCTTGTAGAACAGGTTGGCCGCTGTCTCTGCCGGCACCGGCCAGCTCACCTCGGTCAGCAGCTCATCGGCGCGGCGTTCCATTTTCTTGTAGCCATGGTAGAAATCCGCCAGCGCCAGCGTGCGGCTGCCGGAGCGACTGGTCAGCGTCACGTCGGCATCCAGCGCGAGCAGGGGCGGCACCAGATCGGCGGCCGGCGAGCCACTGCAGATGTTGCCGGCTACGGTGGCGGTGTTGCGCACCATCTGGCCGCCAAACACTCTGGCGGACTCCACCAGCGACGGCGCGATGGCGCCGAGCTCACCGTGTCGCAGCATGTCACTGACCGTCGTCCGCCCTCCCATGCGCACCCGGCCGCCGGCAATTTCTATCCCGCGCATTCCCGGAACCTTGCCGATACTCACCAGGGCCGCCGGCGCCACGGTGCGGGCGCGCAAATCGACGATCATGTTGGTGCCGCCGGCCAACGGCATGATTGCGCCTTGGCCGTCGCTTTCACCAAGCACTGCCAGCGCGCCGCCCAGATCCTCGGGCACGTGGAGATCGAATTCTGCATACATGGCGCTATCCTCGAATACTCTTCAAACGTCCCAGCCGCCGTCCACGGCGATCTCCTGCCCGGTCATATTACGGCTGTCGTCGCTCGCCAGGAACAGCACGGCATCGGCAATGTCCTGTGGCTCCGTGACCCGTTTCAAAATCATGTCGTCCACGTACTCCTGGTACACCTGCTCGACGGGCCATCCACGCACCCGTGCCTTCTCCTCGCACAGCTTGTCCATGCGCGGCGTGTGGACGATGCCGGGACACACGACGTTGACGTTGATGCCGAATTCGCCGGCGTCGATGGCCGCGGTGCGGGTGAGCCCCCGCACGCCCCACTTCGACGAGCTGTATGCGGCCCGGAACCGGTAGCCGCGCAACCCGGAAGTGCCGCCGATGTTGACGATCTTGCCGCTCCTCCGGGGCACCATAGCCTGGAGCACATATTTCATCGGCAGAAAAGTGCCTCTGATATTGGATTCGATGACGTAAGAGAAATCCTCCGCCTCGATCTCCCACACCGGCATCTCGATGGGGCCAGTGACACCCGCTACGTTGATCAGGATGTCGATGCGATCGTCGAAGAATGCTTTCGCCTTCTCCACCATGGCCTTCGTTTGCGCGTCATCGGTGACGTCCGTGGATACGACCTCGGCGCGACGCCCCAGGGCGCGCACCTGCTCTGCGACCTCCTCCAGCGCCGCGGTGTCGCGGGCAGTGAGCAACACATCGGCGCCTTCCCGAGCGAGCGTGAGTGTAATTGCCGAACCCATGCCTTTGGCCGCACCGGTGACGATGGCGTTCTTGTTTTCGAGTTTCATCTCATTGTCCCCCCGGGACAGGAGGGACAGATTTCAAATCTGTCCCTTGTTGCTTACCGCGACGCCATAACCTCCGCCACCGCAGCTTTCCACGATGACGCGATCGCCCCTGCTCAGTGCGACGTTGGCTTTTCCCGGGAGCCGGAAAGATTCACCGCTCGCCGGGATGACAGTAACCCGAAACAGCGCGCCGGGCTCGCCGCCCTGCAGTCCGTAGGGCGGCACCACGGCGCGCTCGAACATGCTGGTCAACGACATCCGCTCGCCCAGTATTCGATACTCCCGGTACAACCCGTCGCCGCCCCGGTGGGCACCCGCCCCGCCGGAGCCACGGCGCAGGCGCTGGCTTTCGATACGCACCGGATACTCTGCCTCGATCACCTCGGCGGGCGTGTTCATGACATTAGACATGTGCACGCGGATCACCGGCGCGCCGTCGCGATGGCAACGGGCGCCCTCGCCTCCGCCGTGGGTTTCGTAGAGCGTGGTCCAGGCGCCGTCGTCGCGCTGACCGGCAAACAACAGCAGACCGGAAGTTGTCGGCCCACCTGCAGTCAGAAGCTCCGGCACTGCCGGCTCCAGCGCACGGAAGATCGCGTCCGCCACGCGCTGCGAAGTCTCGTGATTGCCGCCAACCACCGGGCGGTCGGGCCCGGGCTCGAGCACCGAGCCCGGGCGGGTAATGACTTCCAGTGGCCGGTAACACCCGCCATTGGCCTGAATGTCGGCGCCAACCAAAGCCTTCACGGCATAGAACACCGATGCGGCGGCGATGAACGGTGTGGTGTTGACGGGGCCACGCGCCGCGTCGCCGCTTTCCGAAAAATCGAACAGAGCACGGTCGCCATCGAGCACGATGCGTACGCGTATCGGCACCGGCTCTCCGCCCGCCGCGTCGTCGTCGAGCCAGTCCTCGCCGTGATACGTTCCCGCCGGCAGATTTTTCAAGGCCGCGCGCATCTGCCCTTCGGCATGATCGTGCAGACTGCCCATGGCCAGCGCGATGTTATCGCCGCCGTGCCGGGCGCAAAGCGCTTGCAGGCGCTTATCCGCCACGCGCGTTGCCGCGGTCTGCGCCAGTATGTCCCCCTCCCGTTCCGACGCGCCGCGCACGTTGGCGAGCACCAGATCCAGCTTCTCTCTGTCGGGGCCCGCCTCCGAGAACAAACGCACCGGCGGCAGCCGTAAGCCTTCCTGCCAGGCGTCGGTGGCCGTCGGCACGTAGCTTCCGGGGATCGCGCCGCCGATGTCGGCCCAGTGGGCCAGGCTCACGGCGAAGGCGCGCAGCACACCGTCCGCGAACACCGGGCGCACGGCCTTCACATCGGGGAGATGATTGCCGCCGATTTCCGGCAGATTGAGGAACCACACGTCGCCGGCGCGCAGGCCCTCGACCGGAACGCGCTTCAGAAACTCCTTCACGGTGAAGCTCATGACACCCATGTGCATGGGGATGTCGCGGCCCTGGGCCACCAGCTCACCTTGCGTATCGGTGATGGCCGACGAGAGATCACCCGCCTCGCGCAGCAGCGGGGAGCGTGCCGAGCGCATCACCACCAGGGACATCTCCTCGGCGATAGCGGAGAACGCGTGACGCACGACTTCGAGTGTGAACGGATCCATTGATGCCGGCGTATTATTCATGGCGCTTCACCGACGTCGATGTGCAGATGACCGAAGGCGTCAACGTTCAGGGTCGCGCCGGGGGGCAATACCACCGTCGACCAGGCGTCCTCGACAATGGCGGGCCCGTGCACGATGCTTCCGTCGTGTAGGCCATCGCGGGAATGGCGCGGCGTCTCCCGGGGTCCGACGGCGTCGAACCAGCACGCGCTCGTGGGCGCCGGGATCTCGTCGACGTGGCCGTGAGGCCCGCCCGCGAGCGTCGGGCGCGCTCGTCCCGGTGCCGTCAACGTGATCCGTAGTGTCACCAGTTCCCAGGGCTCGTCGGTGGCGAAACCGTAGAGCGTTTCGTGACGGGCGCGGAATTGCTCGCCCAGTCGTTGCGCGTCAGCCAGCGCCGGCTCGGTCACCTCCACCGCGTAGCTCTGACCGCTGTAGCGGATTGCAGCGAACTCATCCACCGTGCAGCTCTCCCGATCCGCGTCGGCGAAGTGGATGCCCAATTGGTCGCGCAGCTCCGAGCGAATGGCGTTCAACCGCTCAATTTTCCAATCTGCGTTCGTCATGCGCACGGTGCGCTGCTGTGTGTAGCTCATCTCGGCACTGACACAACCCAACGCCGAAAACGCACTGGAGAAACGCGGCACCACCACGTGCCCGATATCGAATGACCGTGCCAGCTCCACCGCGTGCATGGGGCCTGCGCCGCCGAAGGCCATGAGCGTGCATTGCCGTCCATCGATACCCTTCTCCACGGTGACGCGTCGCAGCGCCCGCGCCATGGCGGCATCGGCGACGCGGTTGATTCCGAGCGCCAGTTGCTGCACGCCGGTGCCCAGTGCCTCGGCCAACGGTGACAACGCACGCTCCGCCGCCGCAACATCAAGGCGCATATCCCCCACGGGGCGTTCCGCGTCCAGGTAGCCGAGCAATAGATTGGCATCACTCACGGTGGGCAGCTCACCGCCCAGGCCATAGCAAGCCGGACCCGGCGCGGCACCAGCGCTCTGGGGACCAACGCGCAGAGCACCGTTGTCGAAACGCGCGATGGAGCCACCGCCGGCACCGATGGACTCTACCGCCACCATGGGTGTGCGCAGGGGACGATCGCCGAGGCTGCGGTCGCTGCGGATCTCGGCGCGACCGTCGACGATCAGGCACACGTCGGTGGTGGTGCCGCCCATGTCGAAGCTGATGACGTTGGCGAGACCGAGCTCACCCGCCACCCAGCCGGCAGCGCTGACGCCCGCCGCCGGTCCCGAGAATGCCAGACCCAGCGGTTGCTCGCGCAGCGCCTCAGGCGACGCCATGCCGCCGGCCGAATGCAGAAGGTGCAGCCGGCTTAGCTCCGGTCGCGATTCATCCAAGCGATCGAGATAGCCCCTGGCCAGGGGCATGACACCAGCGCTCAAGGCGGTGGTGCTGGTGCGTTCGTACTCGCGCGCTTCGGGGCTGATGCGATGGGAGAGCGCGAGATAGGGTACGACCTCGCGCAAGCGTTCGCCGAGTTGCTGTTCGTGAGCACCGTTGGCATAGGCATGCAGCAAGCATACGGCTACCGCCTCGACACCGGAGTCCGCTACCGCGCGTACCGCCTCGTCGATGGCCGACCTCGTCAACGGCGTCAACACGTCGCCGTGGACGTCCAGACGTTCGGCAACCTCGAAGCGCAAGCGCTCGGGAACCTGAGGCCGCGCCTTGGGTTCCAGATCC
>CAXMNG010000276.1:0-9455 GCA_964194585.1 Salibacteraceae bacterium
GCGGCGGACGGGGGCAACATCAGCATTGCTAATGCCCCCGTGGCGCGTCTGTCGGCCTGGTGACCGCCCCCTGTAGGCCCAGGTCGCCAGTAACGGTATTTCGCCGTCGCCACTCGCGGAACCATTTCCGAAATTCTTCGACCATCTCCCGGGTCATTCGCGTCCGCAACTCAGGACTCACTCGGCTGCACATTTTCTCCTCCTGGGGGCAATAACCTTTGTCCCTGGCTGTGATTATGTGTCGGCGACTCTTCGCCCGTGCCCGCGACCTGCCGCGCAATCTCTGCATTCCCTGACAGCCTATCGTCCACCGCTGGCAAAGTCCACGTCGCGGTATCGGTTACTGACGCTCGCTCGCCACGCAAAGGCTTTCCGAGGTAGTATTTTCCCTACGCCCCAATTCTAAGAGGGCACCCTCGCATGGAAGACCGTCTGCCGCGAAAACTCGCTGCCATCCTGTATGCGGATGTGGCTGGATACAGCCGGCTGACCGGAGAGGACGAGGACGCGACTCATCGTACTCTAAGCGAATACCTCGACCTGGTTTCCAGCAGTATCGAGTCTTACGGTGGCCAGGTTATGCATTACGCTGGGGACGCCGTTCTCGCCAAGTTCGATGCCGTGGTCGACGCCATGTCGTCGGCTGTCGCCATTCAGAGCGAACTCAACACGCGCAATGCCGACCTCCCAATCCAGCGTCGGGTGGAGTTTCGTATCGGCGTCAACCTGGGTGACGTGATTGAGGACCGGGGTGATATCTATGGAGATGGCGTGAACGTTGCTGCGCGGCTGGAGAGCCTTTCGAAGCCCAGTGGAATCTGTATCTCCGAAGCCGTCCGCGCTGCGATAGGCAATAATCTTGCGCTCGAATTCGAGTTTATGGGGGAACAAGACGTTAAGAATATTGCTGAGCCCGTGCGGGCCTATCAGGTCTTGAACGACTCCGGAACGGATCCAGAAAGGGACACGACTTCACAAGCCGCACTTCCTTCATCAGCCGAGCAGTCTATCGCAGTACTACCGTTCGACAATCTCAGTGGCGACCAAGAGCAGGACTACTTTGCCGATGGCCTCACGGAAGACATCACCACCGGATTGTCGAAGACGCCTGACCTGTTCGTGATTTCCCGTAACTCGACGTTCGTCTACAAAGGCAAAACCAGTGATTCCCGACAGGTCGGTAAGGAGCTTGGGGTGCACTATCTGCTCGAGGGCAGCGTCCGCAAATCGGGCACACGCATTCGCGTGACTGCCCAGTTGATTGACACAACCGGAGGAAGTCACGTGTGGGCGGAGCGCTACGACCACGAACTTGCCGATATGTTCGCCGTGCAGGATGAAATTGTCGAAAGCATCCTCGGAACCCTTTGCGGATTCGGCGGCAAGCTTGCCGAATTGACTCGCTTACGGGCACTGGGCAAGGGATCGGCGAACATGGAAGCTTATGATTACTTCCTGCGCGGCTGCGAATATCAACGTCTCTTCGACACAGGAGAAGTGGAATTCGCCAAGGCGAGGGAGATGTTTGAGAAGGCGATCGAACTCGACCCCGATAGCCCTCACGCATATTCAGGGCTGGCATCTTTCCACATACGGATGATTAGACGGGAGCTGTATGATTCGCGGCGGAATCCATTGAATCAAGTATCGGAGCTAACACGCAAGGCGCTCGTGCTAGCCGGGCCGAGTTCTACAAGCCACCGAGACCTGGGTTTTGTGTGTCTTCACGAACGGCAGTTTGGACAATCCAAGGCACACTTTGAACGAGCACTTGCGCTCAATCCGAATGATGCCGATCTGCTGGCGGATGTGGCCGAATTTTCGTGCTATCTCGGTGGCGCGAAAGAGGCAATCGAATTATTGAAAAAGGCCATGCGGCTCAACCCCAACTATCCGGACTGGTATTCATGGAGTCTGGCATTCGCTCTCTTTACTGCGAGGCAATATGAGGAGGCCCTTCGAGTGCTCGAAAAGACGCTTGACACGCAGTCCCGCCGACTGCTCTCGGTAACCTATGCGCAAGCGGGAAGGCTCGGGCAGGCGAGAGCTGCTGCGAAGGAATATCTGGCGGTGCATCCACACTTTTCGATAAAACGCTGGGCAGAACTGGAACCTTATGAAATCCATGCCGACTTTTGGCACTACGTCCAGGGTCTACGCAAGGCGGGGCTGCCGGAATAGCTGCGACTCCCCGATCCACATCTGGAAGTCGGTCCGCTATGTCCTCCGAAGCAGGCAGTGACGAATTGCTCTTTGGAAGTTCACTCTACTAACGGCCAGTGCGGCTTCTTGCCCTCCTTCGACTAAGTATTGTTTTCTGTGGAGGGTTCTCTGTTTCCAATAAGCCGCTCGAACAATCGATTCGCAACTTCTTTGTAATTTCTTTCGTTTCCATTGTCGTAATACGGGCGCTGCCCGGCATCTTACATGGGATTGGGGGGGCGAGGGAGAGCTTGCTTCCTGATCAGGAGGTCGGTGGTTCGAGTGTACTCACTGCCGCCATGCAATCAATCTGTTACGCGCCCCCGGCCCGCGATGGAGATTGTGTATCCGGCTATCGATGCGGCCGCCGCCATCTCTGCAGCTTCCAGTGCCCCCTCCAGATAACCGCCGAAAGTTGGTGCCATCTCGGTTGACGCGAACTGAAATTTTCCATCCCACAAATGGGCCAACGACTGCGGAGTGCCGTATGCGGGGTGTTGCTGTAGTTGCTCATTCTCGTCATCAGTCGTCGCGGTTAATGCTTCTCGCGCCCAGTCCTGAACCAAAACATCAACTGGCTCCGCAGCGTTCGGTCCGTACATGGCCGCGAGCTGTTCGACGGCCAAGCGGGCGAGATCGTATTTGCCAGACCGGCGCAGGGGTGGTGGAACTCCAGCAAACCCGAAAAGCGCCCCTCTTGTACTGGTCGCGGGTGATGCATCGTGAATTTCCATCAGGGGACCACACTGGCTTATTCCATCACCTGATAGCCCGGCTTTTCGCCAGAACGGATTGTCATAAGTGGCAATGACTTTCGCATGGCTTGCCATCCAAGTCGGAATTGAACGCATGGCGTTCATGGCACGCTGTCCCAGTGGTGGCCGAAATTCGATTGACTGTGCGGCCAACCGAGGCGGCAACGCCAATGCGACATTTGCTGATCTAATTTCTGTTTGGCCGAAGTCGCGTTGAATAGTGGCGCGAATGTCGGCTCCAGAAAGAGATAGCTTCGTCACTTTCTCCCCGGAAAGAATCCTGTCGGCTGGAATGCGCTGCGACAGTCTTTCGATCAGGCACCCAACGCCCCCTGAAATGCGCAACGATCCCGCCATCGTTGAATATTCGAGGTCGCGTTGAACCGCCCCATCCCGATCTTGGAACACGAGATCCCCGTCTGCGTACTGTGGAAACACGCTGAGGCCGAGTTCATTCACCAAATGCATTAGTCGTGGCTGACCGGGCCAAAACCAAGCGGGCCCGAGATCATACTGATCTGATTGGCCATCGCTTCCTCTAGAGGGCAGTGAAAGTACGCGGCCGCCGAGTCGACTACGAGCCTCGACCACAAGATAGTCTATTCCGGCCTGTTCCAGCAGATAGGCCAGGTAAAGACCGGCAAGCCCGCCTCCCGCGACAAGAACATCTGTTTCCTTCAAAGCTTCTCCGCGGCAAACGGGGCAAAAGGGGACACACTATTAAACGCGGTCATACGCCCGCAAGGGTATAGTCGCAAGAGTTTGGGGAAACTCCTGGACGCCTGGTCATGATGACCTCAGACAACCGAGACACCCTGACCGGATAAGCGCAGTGTTGAAAGTATACGGCCGCGGCACGTCCGACAACGTGCAGAAAGTGTTGTGGATGGCTGGCGAAACGGGCCAGGCATTCGAGCACGTCGCTGCGGGTGGTTCCTTCGGCGGACTCGACTCCCGCGAGTATCGCGAGATGAATCCCCACGGGCGAATTCCGACTATCGATGACGACGGCGTCGTCGTGTGGGAAAGCAACGCCATCATTCGCTATCTGGCGGCCGTCTATTGCGAAGAGTCGCTCTGGTCGGAAGATCCCGCCGAACGTGCGCGTGCCGACCAGTGGATGTCCTGGGCGCAGACGACGCTATACCGCGATTTCAACCGGCTGTTCTGGCTGACGGTACGCACGCCGGAAAAGGACCAGAAGGCGGACAAGATTCAGTCGACACACGAGCGTTTGATCGGCTGTTACCGGTCGCTCGACGCACAGCTTTCTGCGCACGCGTACGTGGCGGCCGACCACATGACCATGGCCGATATTCCGACCGGGTCGACGCTCTATCGCTATTTCAATATGCCGATCCAGCGCCCGGAACTGCCGAACCTGGAGCGCTGGTACGGGCGTCTTTGCGAGCGCGACGCGTACCGCGAATGGGTGATGGTGTCGTTCGAAGAGCTGTGGGGGCGATTGAGTTTCTGACGCCCAGCGTCAGTAGATGGGCGATCAGTTGTACTCAGCCATCAGATCCCAATGGTCCCATACGCATTGGTCCCTGGCGGCTTTCGGGTCCTGCGCCTTCTCGGCCTCCGCCAGGCATGCTTTGAAGATCGGCAGCTGACCGGAGGCTCGGGCCGGCACGAGGGCGGTGGCGAGCACGGCCATGGTCATGACGATTGCGGCGAATTTCATCGTGTCTTTCATCATCCTGTGCTCCTTCCCGGGAATGATTTCGCGCAGATAATATCGCAGACTAACAATTCTGACCCCGACCAGCTCGTCGGAGTTCCCGAGGGAGGGCAGCGCCGTGTGGAAAAGAGTCAGCAGCTATG
This sequence comes from Salibacteraceae bacterium, assembly GCA_964194585.1. Lineage (GTDB taxonomy): Bacteria > Pseudomonadota > Gammaproteobacteria > HK1 > HK1 > JAABYT01. Next base: position 4,785 of record CAXMNG010000276.1, read on the forward strand.
GCGACAATTATGTGCCGGGATCTCTGCTCGAGCAGGAGATCGTGCTGCAGAGTTGCCACTACGAGTGGAGCGGCGGGGAGCCCGATCCCGGGCAGCTACCGGAAGGATACAGACAATTACCCCACGACAGAGCGCGGGCCTGCCGGTCACTGCAAGCCGGTGACAAGCTCGTGCGTGCCGTCATCGCGATTCTTGCCGTGTGTGTCGCCGTGCTCGTGGCGGGTTCCCTGTAGCGATTATCGGTAGGAGCGCATCTGGCCCACGACCACCCCTTGAATCGTGACCCGCTCCGGAGGCATGGAAATGGGTTTCATGTCGGAATTCGCCGGCGCCAGAACGACTTCGTTGGGACGTTGATAGATGCGCTTGAGGGTCGCCTCCATACCGTCGATGAGGGCGACCACGATTTCCCCGTTGCGCGCGTATCCCTGGCTCTCGATGATCACGCAGTCACCGTCGAGGATGCCGTCCTCGATCATCGAGTCGCCCTTCACTCGGAGCACGTAGCAGGAATTATCGGTGCGAAGATGTGCCGGCACCTCGATGTGCTCCGGCACCGCGACGGCTTCGATGGGTCGCCCGGCTGCGATCGTACCCAGCAATGCCAGCTGGGTGGGCATGGGCGCGCCGCCGGTGCGCAGGCGCACGCCTCGTTGCTTGCCGTTCATCGGTTCCACTAACCCGGTATCCACCAGCGCTTTCACCTGGGCGTGCATGGAGCCGCGGGAACGAAGCCCCATCTCGTCACAGAGCTCCTCCAGGGTGGGCGGTGCATGTTCGGCCTCCTGGCGGGTCAGGAGATAGTCGTAGATGCTCTGCTGGCGGCGCGTGAGTGTGACGGATCCCTTCATAGCGGCGGTATCGTAGTCATGACGTTGAGGAAGGTGAGGGCGCAGATGGCGGCGATCAGCGGCCACACGGGGAATGCGAGGGTGGCCGGCCGTTCGTAGCCGCCCATGATGAGGCGTACTCGGTGGCGGACCTGGTCGTGCATAAAATACGGGCTGGGACGGGTCATTGGGGGATTCCTCCTCTCGGCCGGGGCGTTCTGGCAGAACGTTCTCTAATCGTTCTATAGAACGAATATAGAACGGTATCCCCCCATTGTCCAGGAGGATGTGCGCCGCGCGGGCTGGGGATTACCTGGGCGCGACCCGCTCCAGAATGGCGGGTTTGGCCCGCAGGATGGTGTCGACGAAATAGCGGTGGGCGTCGTAGTGCTCCGCGGCCCAGCGCTGGCTGACGAACAGCGTGGCGCCGACAGTCAGGGTCTTGAGATTGCGCCGCTTGCGTCCGGCTTCGAGGCCGGGATAGGTGCCGGAGGGGATCTCGCGGAACCGGTAGATTCGCTCACCCGCGAAGCGGGCTTCGTCCAGGTCGGGATCATCCACGCTCACGAACCGCAGGCTGTCGCCGGCATCGTTGACGGCCGTGGAAAATTTTGAGCGCAACCCGGACACGTAGATCATGCAGGACGCCCGGTTCGCTTTCTGCAGCTCGGCGAGCGCCTGCATGCCACCCACAGGCTCGGTGGCCAGAGCCGCGTAGCTGGGATCCAGCAGGGTGAAGGATCGCCAGGTGGCCGCGCTGCCGCTTTCGGGTTCCCCGATCAGAATGCGATGCTTTGCCGATTCGCCGGCCAGATCCTCGATGGCGTGGATGCCGGCATCCCGCCGGCAAATGAGATGCACGAACTCCTCGTAAAGGTAATTCGGCCGGGCCAGCTCCAGGCGATTCCTGCGATGTGTTTCCTGATATACCAGGTAGGCATCCAACTGAACGATGGCGGCATCGCACTCGCCTCGGGCGAGCTTCGCCAGGTTGTCCACGGAGCCCGCGGTCTCCAGCAGCTCGACCCGAAGCCGCTCGGCATTGGCGCGTGCCTTGATGATCTGGCCGGCCGCGTAGTAGTTGCCGTCGGCGCGGGCGGTGCAGAGCGACAGGCTCTCGGCGTGGGCTGCGGGGGCGGCAAAGCAGGCCAGCGCGCACAGCCGTCGGCACCAGGTGAGCAAATTCGGCGTCATCGGTGTTTCCCATGGTCGGGGTGGCGACCGGACAAGAGTCTATGTCGGGTGTCGTGGGTGCACAACCATGGGCCCGGGACCTGGATTCCTCAAGGATGCGGGCCGCTGCGAACCGTGGCCCGCGTGAGCGGATCGCCGTGAATCGGCACACCCATTCGAATGCTCTTCAGGTGCATCGTGAGGCTGATGCCCGGCATCTCGGTTTTCAAGTACACGAGGATGCGGCGCGGATCGTCGGTTAAATGCAATTCCGCCTTGCCGCCCTCGCTGAAAAACCCCTTGGTGCGAATGATCGGTTGCACGACGATGGTTTTGAAGGTGCCCGCCGGGACCACGCGTTCGCCGCGCCGCAGCACCTTGAGGATGACCGGATTGCCCGACTCCTTGAAATAGCGGTCGAATCGGTACTCTTTCCCGACCCGCAGATTGAGAGACCGGGTGAAGTAGATGAAAGAAAGATCGTCCAGGGGCAGCGGCGACGCGAGCGCTCCCTGCTCGTCGTTGTCGACCCGCTTCCACAGCGCTTGCTCGGGGAAAAATTGAAACTCCCGGAAGCGTGTGTAATGTCCTTCGTGCTGGTCCTGGATAAAGCGAAGGCTCGTGAGCCGCTCGATGTCGATCCAGGATTGAAACCTGGTGTCCACCTTGTAGAAGGGAATGCCGCCTTTGATGCGCCACTCGACGGCATAGGTGGGGATCCCGCGTGTCGGCTCGATGGCGGAAACCCGCATGGAGCTCTCGCCGATGGCGAAGATCCCCAGCTTGACCTTGTAAGTGAGAACTTCACCGGGACCGAACGGGACCGGCACGGCCGAGGAGTAGTCCCGCGAAGAGTTGCCGGCGGTGTCCTGGGCGAGTAGCGGTGATTGCAGAATTCCCCAGAGACCGAGCAGGATTATCCATCGAAGTGCGGCGGTTGTTGGTCTTCGCATGCCCCTACAGCGTATCAGCAAATGCGTCCAGCGCCATGGGACACACGATGAACGGTAATGTGGCGAAGATGGTGGATCGACTATGAGTTCTTGCTGAATGCCTGCCAGGCTTCTATGCCGCCCTCGACGATCCGCGCGCGCAACCCCTGCTTGCGTAGAAAGTCCCGCGCACCCTGGCTTACGTTGTGTCCATGAACGCAGAACACGATCACCTCGCTGCGATCCCCGAGTTTCTTGCTCCACTCGGCGATGAGCTCGGGATCCTGCCACTCGGCGCCGGGGATCGGGTGCTCGACATCGATCCGGTGCTCGCGGCGTCGCACGTCCAACACTTTGATGTTCGCGCCCTGATTCAGCAGGCCCTCGAGCTCTGCGGGTGAGACGGCGTCTTTCATTTGCGTTACCTCGAATCAGCCAAGAAACTGCACGGCCAGGCCAATCGCCGCGCAGATCCCGATTACCGGAATAACCCCGACCTTGAATCGCCAGAGTGCGATGAAGGCCGCAACGCTTATGAGCATTGCGAACCATTCGAAGCGCCCGTCGAACGGAGCGTGGGTGGAAGCCTCGGGCCACAGCACGTGCCATGCGAAAAACAGCGCCAGATTGACGATAACGCCGACCACCGCCGCCGTGATAGCAGTGAGCGGCGCCGTCAGGTGGATTTCATGGCGGGTGGCTTCTATCGCCGGTCCGCCGACGAGAATGAACAGGAAAGACGGCAGGAAGGTGAAGGCCGTTGCCACCGTGGCGCCTGCTATCCCGGCCAGCGCCAGGGACTCCACGCCAAAGACTGCTTTGGTCCAGCCGCCTACGAAGCCGACGAAGGTCACGACCATGATTAACGGCCCCGGCGTCGTTTCGCCGAGTGCCAGACCATCGATCATCTGGATCCCGGTCAACCACTGGTAGGTTTCGACGCCGCCCTGGTAGACATAGGGCAGCACCGCATAGGCGCCGCCAAAGGTGACGAGTGCCGCCTTGGTGAAGAACCAACCCATGCGCGTCAGCGTACCGTCCCATCCGTACGTCGCCATCAGTGACGCCATTGCGCCGATCCAGAGAGCAAGACCGACGGCGGTGAAGCTGGCCAGGCGGCTGGTGCGAAAGCGTGCATGGTCAGCCGGTGGCGTGTCGTCGTCGATCATCGCCGGGCCGTAGGACTTCTCTTTGCCTGCGTGGGCGCCGGTGGTGAATTTTCCAGGCGCCACGCGGCCGCCCAACAATCCGGCCAGGGCGGCGCCGAGCACCACATAGGGAAAGGGCACGTTGAAGGCGAATATGGCAAGGAAGGCGGCCGCCGCGATTGCCCAGAGCAGGGCGTTGCGTAGAACTCGTGAACCGATGCGATAGGCGGAGAACAGCACGACCGCCGTCACCGCCGGTTTGATGCCATAGAGAACGCCGGCAACGCCGGTTGTGTCGCCAAATACGAGATAGGCCCAGGCAAGCCCGATCAATATGAAAAACGACGGCAGTACGAAAAGAGCGCCGGCGACGATGCCGCCGGCGGCGCCGTGCATGAGCCAGCCGATATAGGTGGCCAGCTGCTGAGCCTCGGGACCGGGAAGCACCATGGTGTAATTGAGCGCGTGGAGAAAACGATGCTCGGAGATCCAGCGCCGGCGCTCCACGAGCTCCTGGTGCATGACGGCGATCTGGCCGGCGGGGCCGCCGAAGCTGATGAATCCGAGCTTCAGCCAGAACCAGAAAGC
>CAXMNG010000277.1:0-3032 GCA_964194585.1 Salibacteraceae bacterium
GACAACAAGCAGTAGCGAATCAGCACAGAAAACCAACGGAAATCCCCGGCTTGTCGGCAGCGCCCGGCGGCCGCGGTGCCCCGGGCTTAATTTACGAGGACTTCGACAGGATACAGCACGATCTCAGGGAAGATCATGAGGAGGACGAGCCCGATGAACTGTAGGCCGCAGAAAGGCAGGGCCGCAAGAAAGATGTCACCCATAGTGATTTCCTTCGGCGCCACGGACTTAAGGTAGAACATCGCCGCGCCGACTGGCGGCGAGAGGTAGGCGATCTGCATGTTGACATCGAACAGCACCCCGAACCAGATGAGGTCGAATCCCAGATCCTTGACGATGGGAATCACGACGGGCCCGGTGATCAGGAGGATGCCGAGCCAGTCCATCGGCACGCCCATGACGATGTAGAAGGCCTGGATGGCGATCAAGATGCCCCAAGGCCCGAAAGGCAGATCGAGGATGGTATTTTCGACGAGCTCGCTACCGCCCGCCAGGGTGAAGACGCCGCTGAACGCCGAGACCGCGAAGAAAATCCACAGGATCATGCAGGTCGAGCGGGTCGTCCGAAAGCACGCGTCCGTGACGTTCTGCCAAGTCAGTTTCCGGTGTACGGCAGCGCTCAGCAGGGCGCCGACGGCGCCGACGCCGGCCGCCTCGGTTGGCGTCGCAACCCCCCCAAAAATCGAGCCCAGGACCATCAGAACAAGCGCGAGGGGCAGGATTACGCCCTTTAGCGCCACGATCTTTTGCCCGAGTGGAATGTCCCTCTCCTCCGGAGGCGCTGGCGGGGCGAGGTGCGGCTGAAAATAACTGCGCAGCACAATGTAGGTGATGTAGAGGCTTGCGAGCAGGAGGCCGGCCCCGAGTCCGCCGGCGAACAGCTTGCCGATGGAAACGTTGGCGACAAGGCCGTAGACGACCAGCATCACGGACGGCGGAATCAGCTGTCCCAGGCCGCCGCCCGCCAGGATGCAGCCGAGCGCAAGGCTCTTATTGTAGCCTCGGTTCAACATGGCCGGCAGCGCGATCAGACCCATTAGCACCTCGCCGGCGCCTACGATGCCGACCATTGCGGCCAGCACGGTGGTGGCGAGGATCGTGCTCACGGCGAGGGAGCCCGGGATTCGGCCCGTCCAAACGTGGATGGCGCCGAACAGGCGCTCCCCGACACCGGAGCGCTCCAGGACATTCGCCATGAAAATGAACAGCGGGATGGCCGCCAAGCTGAACTCGGTCATCTCGGTCCAGACGTGGGAGACGACGAGATAGAACGCACCTGAATCCAACACGAGCATCGTGATGATCACCGCCATCGCCCCGCAGACGAAGGCGATAGGCACCCCGGCGAGCAAGAGCACGATCAGCCCACCGAACATCACCAAGGTGATGAGCTCTATGCTCATAGCTCCGGCTCGATCTCCTCGTCGGGGCCGGTCGTCGGGTACTCTCCCGTCAGCAGGGCCCGGACGTCACGGATGAACTGCGCCGTGCCCTGAAGCAGGACAAGCAGCGCACCCAGCGGCACCACCAGCTTGTAGGGCCATATGATCGGATTCCACAGTGTGCCGCTGCGCTCGTTCTCCGTCATCGAATCCCATGCGAATTCCGTTCCGGCCCACAACAGGACGCCAACGTAGAGGCAAAACACCGGAAAGTGCAGCAGTACCCTGGTTATCGTCTGCCATCGGGGCGACAGGTAGTCAAACAGGGTGTCCACGCTGATGTGGCCGCGCAGATACTGCGTGTAGGCGCCGCCGATGATGTAGAGGGTGCCGGCGAGCATGACGACGATCTCCGTCGACCAGACCGTCGGGGAGTTGAAGGCGTAGCGTGAAACGACCTCAAAGACTATGACGCCGGCGATCGGCAGCAGCAGCAACGCAATCGCCTTGCCGGACCACAGGCTGATGAAATCGACAGCGCCGAGTAGGCGGTCCAGCATCGATGTCGACCTCGCCATTCGATGGCCAAAAGAAAGCGGCGCCCGTCGACCTCAGCCTCCGGGGCCGCCCCTTCTCGGAGTGATTACGTTACAGCAGCCCGAGCTGCTCCATGAAGCTCACCTGGGACTCGAAGACCTTTTTCGCCCCCGGCGTCTTGGCTCCCCATACCGCCCAGGCTTTCTTGGCCATGGTGCGGACCTCGATCATGTCCTCCTCACTCCAGGTGACGTGCTCGTCACCCGCGTCCTTGAACATCTGCAACGCTTTGCCGTCCGCCAGGACCTGATTCTCCCACTGATACAAGGACCAGTTGGCCACTGCGGACTCGACGATCGCCTTCAAATCGTCCGGCAGAGCATCCCACACTTCCTGATCGACAAAGACGTCGTCGACGCCAACCGGGCTGTGGAAGGACGGATAGAGGAATGATTCGCTCACCTCGGCGAAGCCGACGGCGAAGTTATCCGCCAGGCCGGTCCACTCACCCACGTCGATGACGCCCTTGTCCATGGCCGAATAGACCTCGGACCCGGAGATGTGCACCGGCGAGCCGCCCATGGCGGCGAACACATCGGACGGAATGCCCGGAATGGTGCGCACCTTGGGTCCGTCCGCGCGGAACTCATCGAGCGAGCGAAGCGTCTTGGTGAAGTGCAGGGACTCGCCGGGACGCAGGGTGAGACCGAGGAGGTGCACGCCTTGTTCGGCGTAAACCTCGCGCGACAACTCCATGCCGCCGCCCTGATTGAGCCAGGCATTGTACTGCCAGGCCTGATCGAAGCCGGCGGAGGCGTTTCGGATGAAAACGAAGGCCGCGTTCTTTCCCGTCCAGTAGGCTGGTGACTGCTGGCCCGCCTCGAACGCGCCCCCGGCAACGCCGTCGAGCACTTCTTTGTTCTTGATGATGGAGTCGCCTGCGAACGGCTTGATGATCAGCCGTCCCCCGCTCATCTTCTCGACCATGGGCACGAAGTAGTCCCGGAAGATTCCGTAACCGGGGGTCCCAGCGGGGTGCAGGGACTGCATCCGCCATTCGGTGGTTTGTGCCGCTGCGGTGCCCGACGCCGTGAGGGACAGGCCCAACGCGAT
>CAXMNG010000278.1:0-3639 GCA_964194585.1 Salibacteraceae bacterium
GACCAAGACCAAGTTCGAGGTCATGGAAACCCTCAATCCCCTGAACGTTCCCTGTGGACCCATTCTGTCCATGAAGGAGCTGGCGGAAGAGCCCGCCCTGCGCGAGACCGGCACGATTGTCGAGGTCGATCACCCCACCCGCGGCTCGTATCTGACCGTCGGCAACCCCATCAAGCTGTCGGACTCGCCGACCGAGGTCCTGCGCTCACCATTGCTCGGGGAACATACCGACGAGATTCTGAAAACGGTAGTGAGATGGAACGACGAGCAAATCGCCGCCGCACGTGACTCCAGCGCCATCTGACTCGACTGGATCCGGATCCGGCCATGCCCATCAAGACGATATTGTTACCGCTGGGTGAAAAGGATCGGGACGATGCGTTGCTGGACGCCGCGCTCGCCGTCACCAAGCGCTTCAAGGCGCACCTGGACGTTTTGCACGTCGAGCCGAACGCCGAGTCCCTGCTGCCCTACGCCACCATCGGCTTGTCGGAGAAGATGCGCGCGTCGGTTCGCGATGCCGCCGTGCGGCAGCACTCGGATGCAACGAGGGCGCTGCAGCAACTTGTGGACAAGGCATGCGTGCGCAACGGCGTGAGCATGGCAAGGCGCGGCGAGCAACCCGCGAAGATCAGCGCCGACTGGCTGGTGGAGACCGGAAGCCAGACGGAACTGGTTGCCCAGTTCGGGCGCCTCGCGGATTTGATCATCGTGCCGCGCCCGGCGCGCGTCTCGCCGCCTCCGAAAACCATCGACGCGGCACTGCGCGAGACCGGCCGCCCGGTCCTGATGCTGCCGCCGCGTGCCGTCGACTGCATCGGCGAACGTATCGTCATTGGCTGGAACGGCAGTAAGGAGGCGGCTCAGGCCGTCGCCGCCGCGCGGCCGATCCTGCGCGAGGCCGGCGCTGTCACGGTGCTGACCACGGACAAGCGCCAGAAGCGCAGACCCAATGGCGGCGATCTGCTCACCTATCTTGCCTGTCACGGCATCGCCGCATCCGTGAGCATCATGGACACGCGCACGCGCTCGGTGCCGGAGGCACTGCTCGCCAACGCCCGGGAACTCGATGCAGACTTACTGGTAACGGGCGGCTACAGCCGACACCGGTTGCGCGAAGTGATCATGGGGGGAGTCACCCGCTACCTGCTGGCGGAATCCGACATCCCTATCATGATGGTCCATTAGAACGGCGGCGCCGTAGTGCCGTAGGTTGGGCATCGCAAAGCGAAGCCCAACCTACATTACCGCCTCAATGCCGAATTTGGCGAAGCCCTGCTTCTCGAAATTGGCGCGGAACATGTCGCGGAGCCTATCGGCCGCCTCGTCGTAGGCATCCTTGTTCTTCCACACGTTCCGTGGATTCAGAATCGCGGAATCCACGCCAGGGCACGAGCGCGGCATGCGCAGATTGAACACTGGATGAACATCGTACTCCACGCCATCGCCGTGCAGATCGCCGTTGAGTGCCGCATCGAGTAATGCGCGCGTGTCCTTGATGGAAATCCTGTCCGCGGATCCGGCAGGACCACCCGACCATCCGGTGTTCAGAAGGATGCAACGCGCCTTGTGCCGATCCATCTTCTCGCGCAGCAGGTTTGCATACACCGACGGCTTGTGGGCCATGAAGGGACTGCCGAAGCACGCGCTGAAAGCCGCTTGAGGCTCCTTCACTCCCACCTCGGTTCCCGCCAGCTTGGCGGTGAAGCCCTGCACGAAGTGGTACATGACCTCCTTGCCTTCAAGAACCGAAAGCGGCGGCAGCACACCGAAGGCATCCGCCGTGAGCAGCACGATGGTTTCCGGATGATCGCCCCTCGCGCCGGCGGCGACATTCGGATTGCAGGTTAACGGATAGGAAAATCGCGTGTTCTCTGTAATAGAAGCATCCGTGAGATCCAGCTCCTGCGGATCGGTTTCCTCGATGGGTTTCCCCGGCAACGACGGCACGTTCTCGATGATGGTGCCCTTCATGGAGAGGGCGGCGGCGATGATGGGCTCGGCTTCTTTGTTGAGATCGATGAGCTTCGCGTAACAACCATCCTCAAAATTGGAAATCCCGCTTTCCGTCCAACCCGCCTCGTCGTCGCCGATCAGCCGGCGATTCGGATCCGCAGATAAAGTCGTTTTACCGGTACCCGAGAGGCCGAATAGAATGGCCGTATCGTTGCGGCTGCCGATATTGCCCGAGCAGTGCATCGACAGGTGTCCGAGATTCGGGAGCAGAAAGTTCATCACCGTGAAGATGGTTTTCTTCACCAGTCCGCAGTAGTCAGCACGGCCGAGGACGAGGCAGAGCTTGTTGCGGAAATCCATGATCGCAGCGCGGTCCGACAAGCTGCCGTCCCGCTCGGGGTCGCAGCGGAAGGACTGGATGTTCAACATCGTCCAGCGCTTTTGTTCCTCTTTCTCGATACCGTCGACCTTCTTCGGAAACATGTTGTGGGCAAACATCGCATGCGTCGCGTATTCGCCGACGAAGCGGTACGGGACCGAGTAAGCGGGATCCGCACCCGCGTACACGTCCTGCACATAGAGATGATCACCGCGCTCGTTGATATGCTGCACGACGCGTTTCAGCAGTCCCTCGTACTTGTCCGGATCGAAGGGTTTCATGTTGTCCTTCCACCAGACGTCGGATTCGATCTCCGGCCACGCAACCGCGAAGGTGTCGTTGACGGGCCGGCCGGTGCAGGTGGGATCGGTGTAAAAGACCAGCGGGCCGTCGACGCCCAGCTTGGTGGGAAATGCTTTCTGCTCCGTGTCCGGTCCGCCCACGCGCAGGCGACCACGATCGTTTTCGATGGCCTCGTGAAAGAGCTGGTCCTTGGGCAGGTTATATTTATAAGCAACGGACTTGAGCCCGAGCTTCTGCTCGAGATCATCGCGAAAATTCATCGTGTCTCCCCGCTCCGAGATGCGTGATGTTGTCCTGGCGTGATTACGCCACTGGGACCTCGGTGGCCGGGTCCCGATGATCCGGAGAATACCGAGCCGGGGAACCCCCGGCAACAGCGGCGCGGCGTTTACATGCCCATGGGCAGCTCGGCCCGCACCTGTTCGAGATGGGCGAGATTGACATCCCCATAAACCAGACCGGGACCGGGAGGGGCCATCGCCACGACCTTGCCCCATGGATTCACGAGCATGGAATGGCCGTAGGAAGTGTACTTGGCATTGTGCTTTCCGGTCTGGGCGGGAGCGACGACGAAGTACTGGCCCTCCACGGCGCGGGCGCGTATCAGCACCTCCCAGTGCGCGGCCCCGGTGGGCGCCGTGAAGTTGGATGGAATGAACACGATCTCCGCGCCCCGCCGGCGGAGATCCAGGTACAGATCGGAGAAGCGCAAATCGAAGCAAATGGTCAAACCCAGCTTGCCGATGGGCGTATCCACCACAGGCGGTGCGGCATCACCGGGCACGATGCTGTCGCTTTCCTTGATCTTCACCGTCGGCAGGGCGACATCGAAGAGCTTGAGCTTTCGATAGCTCGCGAGCACATCGCCGTTGGCGCCGATGAGCACCGAGGTATTGTAAACCCGTGATGGATCGTCCGGAATGTGCTCATGGATGCTCCCCAGCAGAAGCATCAAGTCGTGCCTGGCGGCGGCTTCACGGAAGCGGGAAACGATGGCGCCT
>CAXMNG010000279.1:0-5575 GCA_964194585.1 Salibacteraceae bacterium
TGGTCTCCAGCACGGTTGACTCCAAGCGCCGCTGGCAAATCGTCATTCGACCGAATCGCTCGCTGACCCGGCGGCAGCTGCAGCTGGTCTTCGTGGCCATCGCGGCTTTCTGTTTGGGTATCGCCAGTGTCTTCGCCGTGCTCGGAATGTGGCCTGTTCTGCCTTTTGCCGGCGCCGAAGTGATCACCGTCGGTATCGGATTCTACCTGTCCGCCATGGGTGGCCGGGAAATAGAAGTCGTTTCGGTGGACAGAGACAAAGTCTCCGTGGAGAAGGGCCGCCGGCACGTTCGCCAGCGATGGGAACTGCAACGGGCCTGGGCGCAGATTCGTCTGTTGCCGCCGCGCATTCGGTGGTACCCGACACCACTCGTGATACGCTCGCACGGCAGAGAGGTGGAGCTCGGCGGTTTTCTGAACGACGATGAGCGCCAGCATCTGGCTGGTGAGTTGCAACAGGCAATCGACGGTGTTGACAAGTAACTCCGCGGATCACCGGCCCGACGAGTCCAGGGCAGGGATTGTTCCTGACAATCCCTGCATTCCCGCCATTGCACATGGACGTGCAGGTGCCGCGAAGCACATGGAGTGTGCGAGAGCGGTCGTCCATGGCAGTCAGATGGACGAGGTAGGGCGAAGCAGGACGCCCGAGCCGACGAGTCCAGGGATGGACGAGGTAGGGCGAAGCAGGACGCCCGAGCCGAGCCGGCCGAGAGAAATTGAGAAGACCGTGAGCCTTGCTTTCGATTCTTAGACGCGCCGCCGCCGGCCTGACGGCCCTCGCCATGACACTGGCTGGCGGCAACGCCTTTGCGGCCTGGAACGAGCTCAATCTTCCGGTAGGCGTCACCCCCATCAGCCGCGCTGTCTACGACCTGCACATGCTGATGCTGTGGATCTGCGTGATCATCGGCATCATCGTCTTCGGTGCCATGTTTGTCTCCATCCTGCTGCATCGCAAAGCTGCCGGCCACGCGCCGGCGCAGTTTCACCACAGCACCCTCGCCGAGATCTTGTGGACGGTCATCCCCATCGTGATCCTGGTGGGTTTTGCCGTCCCGGCAACCAGGACCCTCATCGACATGGAGGACACCAGCGAGGCCGATCTGACGCTCAAGGTCACCGGCTATCAGTGGCTGTGGAAGTACGAATACGTCGAGGATGGCGTCAGCTTCTACAGCAGCCTCGCGCCGAGCAGCCGCTCCGCTATCTACGCCGATCCCTGGAAGGTCGACAATTACCTGCTGGAGGTGGATAACGCCGTGGTGTTGCCGGTTGGCAGGAAGGTTCGCATCCTGCTGACCGCCGATGACGTCATCCACGCCTGGTGAGTGCCGGCGCTGGGCATGAAGAAAGACGCGATACCGGGATTCGTCAACGAAATCTGGGCCATTATCGAGGAGCCGGGGACCTACCGCGGCCAGTGCGCGGAGCTCTGCGGCAAGGATCACGGCTTCATGCCCATCGTCGTCGAAGCCAAGTCCGAAGCCGAGTACAAGCAGTGGGTTGCGGCATTCAAGGCCGAGCAGCAGACGCAGCTGGCCGCCACCACTACCCCAAGCCAGTAACTATCACTACCGGAGAGCCGCCTGATGAGCAGCGACATCACCGCCAACGACACCCACCACGCTCACGACGAGCATCACGACCACGGTCCACCTTCCGGGTTACTGCGCTGGGTGTTCACCACCAACCACAAGGACATCGGCACCCTCTACCTGCTTTTTGCCCTGGTGATGTTTTTAGTCCGAAGTTCCCCGTCGATCTGAGCGCCGAATCAAGCTAACCCATTGTTTTCCAATCACTACGGGTGCAAAGTGTGTTGCCATGTATCCGTGATGTAATGGTTGTTATTAATGGGCTGATATGGTGTACACGTTCCCATGTATATCGAAATCGTGCCAAACCGCAACTCCCGCCCCGCGATTCTCCTGCGCGAAGGCTGGCGTGAGGGCAAACGGGTACGCAAGCGCACCCTCGCCAACCTCACCGACTGGCCATCGACCAAGCTCGAAGCCCTTCGAAGGGTGCTGAGGAACGAGCCGCTAGTGCGCCCCGATGAGGCTTTTCGCATCGAGCGCTCACGACCCCATGGCCACATCGAGGCGGTGCTCGAGTGCACTCGCCGCCTCGGCCTCGAGCGCCTGCTCAGCGCCAAGCGCTGTCGCGAGCGCGACCTGGTGCTGGCAATGGTCATCGAACGCCTCGTGCACCCGGCCTCGAAGCTGGCCACCACGCGCCTATGGCACACCACCACCCTGGCCGAGGAGTTGGCACTGGGTAATGCCGACGAGGATGAGTTGTATGGGGCGATGGATTGGTTGGTCGAGCGCCAGGCGCGCATTGAGAAAAAACTCGCGGCGCGCCACCTGCGCGAGGGAGCGCAGGTGCTCTACGACGTGACCAGCAGCTACTACGAGGGACATACCTGTGCCTTGATGCAGCGTGGTTACAACCGCGACGGTAAGCGCGGCAAACCGATCGTCGTCTACGGCGTGTTGGCCGATGTCGAGGGGCGTCCGATCGTGCTCGAGGTGTATCCAGGCAATAGCGGTGATCCGAGCACGGTTCCGGCGCAGGTCGAGAAGCTTCGCCACCGCTTCGGCCTCGAGCAGGTGGTCTTGGTCGGTGATCGGGGGATGCTCACGCAGACCCAGATCGCGCACTTCGAACGCCATCCGGGGCTCGGCTGGATCTCGGCGCTACGCAGCGAAGCGGTTCGCGAGCTGGTCGAGGGCGGTGCGCTGCAGCTCTCGTTGTTCGACGCGCAAAACCTCGCCGAACTGATCTCACCGGCCTTCCCCGGCGAACGCCTGGTGGCTTGCTTCAATCCATTGCTGGCCGAGCGGCGAGGGCGCAAGCGCGAGGAGCTACTGCAGGCGACAGACAAGGCGTTGGAGAAAATCGTGCGTGAAGTGGCACGGCGTACCAAGACCCCGTTGAAGGCCGCCGAGATTGGCAAGAAAGTGGGCCGTGTCATCAACCGCTTCAAGATGGGCAAACACTTCGAAACCGTCATCGAGGACGGTGCGTTCCGCTATGCGCGGCGCGAGCAGACGATTGAACGCGAGACACAGCTCGACGGCATTGTCGTCATCCGTACCAGCGAGCCGGCCGAACGCCTGTCTGCCGAGGACACGGTGCGCAGTTACAAAAAGCTCAGCCGTGTCGAGCGCGTGTTTCGTTGCTTGAAGGGCATCGATGTGTTGGTGCGCCCGATCCGTCACCGCGAGGAGCGCCGGGTCAAAGCGCACATCTTCCTGTGCGTGCTCGCCTACTACGTCGAGTGGCACATGCGGAAGGCGCTCGCGCCGCTACTGTTCGACGATGAGGCGCTCGATGAGCAGCGCTGGCGTCGTGACCCAGTCCTACCCGCCAAACCCTCGGCGTCGGCGCTGAAGAAAAAGACGCGCCGCAAGACCACCGACGGCCACGTAGTGCATAGCTTCGATACCTTGCTGGCTGAGTTGGCAACCCGCTGCCGCCACCAGTGCCGATTGAAGTCCGACCCGAACGGACCTTCATTCCAGCAACTCACCGAGGCCACCGTGCTCCAGCAACGGGCTTTGCAGCTGTTGAAGATGTTCCCAGTGGCGGGAACTCCCACTTCCTGATATTCCTTGCTAATTCAATGCGTTTCCGACGAATCGCTCAAGGAACTTCGGTTTAGTCGGCGGCGCCCTGGCGATGGGCATTCGCCTGGAGCTCTTCCAGCCGGGCCTGCAGTTCGTCAATCCCGATTTTTTCAACCAACTCACCACCATGCACGCGCTGATCATGGTGTTCGGTGCCATCATGCCGGCCTTCGTCGGCTTTGCGAACTGGATGGTACCGATGATAGTGGGCGCGCCGGACATGGCGCTGCCGCGCATGAACAACTGGAGCTTCTGGATTCTACGGTTCGCCTTCACGCTGGTGATTTCCACCTTCTTCATGGAAGGCGGTGCACCCGCCGCCGGCTGGACCATGTATCCACCATTGGTGCTTCAGGGCGCCGGCAACGTGCCCTTCATGATTTTCGCCGTCCACCTGCTGGGCATGTCGTCGATCATGGGCGCCATCAACATCATCGTCACCATCGTCAACATGCGCGCCCCCGGCATGACGCTGCTGAAGATGCCGCTGTTCGTGTGGACCTGGTTCATCACCGCCTTCCTGCTGGTGGCCGCCATGCCGGTGTTCGCGGGCGCCACAAGCGAGGAGTCGGATGTTGCCGCGCTTGAGCGCATGGTGGCAACGCGGGTGCTGCGCCTGTTCGAGCGCCGCGGTGTGTGACGTGCATGGACGCACGAATGCCGCGAGTGCAGGATGCACGAGAGCGGCCTCTCGGGCGAGGCGGCGCGCGAGATGGCGAGCTGGGGGCACAATTCAGGGTTCTCACTCGATGCCAGTGTTCGGATCGAGGCGAAGGACCGAGCCGGACTCGAGCGGCTGCTGAGGTATTGTGCCCGCCCGGTGTTCGCAAGCCAACGCCTATCGTGGGCGCGCGAGGGCGAGAAGCTGCTCTACCAACTGCCAAAGCCCCGTGCCGACGGCCAGAGCGTGCTCGTCACCGCTCACGCGGGACGACCCCTGCCCGGCGCGCTCGAGCCACCGAGCCCACGTCCCGCTCCTCGCCCATCGACAACTGCCGACGAACCGACCAGGCGCTCCCCGGCCAGCTATCTTTGGGTAGCGCTGCTGGCGCGCATCTCGGCAATTGCTCCTGCATCCCTGCAGTCGTATGATTGCTTCCCCCCTCGTGTGTCCTCGGTGCGGACACGAGATGGTGCTCCTCGCCTTCCTCACCGAGCCGGCCTCGGTGAAACCCATTCTCGACCATCTCGGGCCGCCCACCGAGCCTCCGCGGGTCGCACCAGCGCGCGGGCCGCCCGAGCAATCATTCGACTTCGACCAGCGCCCGCGCCACGACCCCAGTGCACCGGAGCCGATGCCGGAGTACGAACTCGACCAACGCGTGAGCTGGTAGTCGACGACACACCGCTGCCCGAACCTGCCCTGGCCTCGAGTGCCGCCGCTCTCGACGCTGCAACCACCACCCTTGTGCCCGAACAGGCTCCGCGGCCCAATTTCACCTTTCCGAAGACGGTTTGCGCCCCGCTTCACACGCGCAACCCACATCCGACCGCGAACCGATTCTCCTCGCGTCACCATTCGTCCGCCCGAAACCCCTCCAAATCTCTATTGAAAACGCTATCCTTATCCTTTTACTCACAATGAGTTACGCTATCTCTCCGTCAGATCCTACTCGCAGGTTTCCGCGTAGACCCACAAACATTATGGAAATTAAGTAGGCAATATAGGGGCGTTGGATTTCCTAGCATCTTGCGGTATAAAGCAATTGGCAAGTGAAGAAGGCCAACACCGCCCAAAACAGTTTGTTTAGGTTCGAAGCCGTAGCTTATAATCAAGAAATGGCTATAGCAATCGTATTGATTTTATTGGTCGTCGGCTCTGTTCTATTTCACTTGTGGAGCCCATGGTGGCTCACGCCGATAGCCTCCAACTGGGGTTCGATCGACGGCACGATCAACCTCACATTCTGGATTACCGGGCTTGTCTTCGTCGCCATTAAT
>CAXMNG010000280.1:0-21878 GCA_964194585.1 Salibacteraceae bacterium
TCAGCTCGGTGAGTACGTCGAGGTCGATCTGCTGTTCGGCGAAAGCTGCCGCGAACCGGCCGAGACCGAGCCGGTCCAACCATTGCGGCACGCCGTCCATCACCTACCTCCCTGGCAGCACCATCTCCCCACCGTCGTGCCACTGAAGTATGTTAGCGCGTCGCCATCGCCAAGGCCCGCAAATAGGTACTGGAATTCGTCCGGTGTTGCTCTAGTTGCATAGCCTCACTCGGGCAATCCTGCTCGAAGCAGGTCTTCGCGCAGGCGATCGCGCTCAGCAGGGTCCTTGTATGGTTGAGTACTGATCCAGCGCTCGACGGAAAAACCAGGGTTTTGCGTGAGTATTTCTGTAGCTTCCCACTCTGCCTCGTCCAGTCGGCCCGACCGGCTAAATGTTGCCGACAGGTAAATACGTGAGGACGTTAATTCAGGATTGCTATCTAGGGAGGCTTGGTGCACTTCGATTGCCTCGTCGAGATCGCCTGCGAGAAAAAAAGCGAGGCCTTGGACCGCGAGAGTGCCCGCGCTCGGATACGGGTTCAATCGTTTTGCTTTTTCCAGCACCCGAAGCGCTTCCTGCGGATCTCCGGCATGAGAATGAATCCATGCCAACAGACCAAAAGCATCGGTGTAGCCAGGATCGAGCTCGATCGCCCGCCGCACCGCGTTGACGGCTTGCCTGTGGTCGCGGTTATTTAAATACGCAAACCCCAGTGCGAAGTGAACTTGGGGTACGTTGTCATCGATGGCGATTGCCTTTTTGGCCAATGCAAACGCTCGCTCTTTATCGCTTTGTGGGTCGGTGCTTCGACCGTACTGTACTGCGAATGTATACGTGACAGACAAGGCCCCATAAGCTCTGGCAAAGCCTGGATCGGAATCGATTGCCTGTTGATATTCCTCGCGCGCCTCCTCATAGTTGGTTGTGCGACCGAGCGCCAGGCCGCGTAAGAAATGATCGTAAGCCGTGACATTGTTCGTGGAGCGATGCGTCACCCTTTCACTTTCTTGTGGCGTGAGCCTTACGGCCAGTGCCGTGACGATGTGCTCGGTCACCTCGTTTTGCAGGTCGAAGATATCGATCAGCTGCCGATCGTAGCGCTCGGCCCACACGTGGCCGCCGGTAGTGGCGTCAATGAGTTGCGCGTTGATTCGAATTCGGTCTCCCGCCTTACGCACACTGCCCTCGAGCACATATCGTACGCGTAGCTCTCGCGCTACCTCTCGCACATCAAAAACTCTGCCCTTGTAGGCAAAGCTCGAGGTCCGGGCGATCACGAACAGGCCGGAAACCTTGGAGAGGTCTGTAATCAGATCCTCCGTCATGCCGTCGGCAAAGTATTCCTGCTCTGAATCATCACTCATGCTGTTGAAAGGCAGCACGGCGATCGAGAATTTGGCCGGCATCGGCAGGGCTGCACTGTCTTGCGATACAGGTTCACTTATTGAGGGCGACCGCGCCAGCCAGGCGATCACGCTTAGCCCGATGGCGAGCACGACGACGGCAGTCGAGGCAATAATAAGGCGTTGCCTGCGTCGCCGAATTCTCGGCAATACGCCTGGCGTCGGGAGCACCGCGTCCGGCTTGAGCCGCGCGCGGTAGGCCTTCACGGGCTCGGCAATGTTCTTGACGCGCTGCTCGCCCATGAACTCGTAGTCCAACGGCAGCTTATTGCCGAGGGCACCATGGACGAAGTCGGAGACACAGATACCGCCAGGTTCCGCAAGACTCTCCAACCGTGCGGCTATGTTCACCCCGTCGCCATAGATCTCGCCCCGATCGACGATGACCTCGCCGAGATTGACACCCATACGGAAGTGGACCTTGCGGTCCTCGGGAAGATCTCTATTGCGGTCGCCGAGATCACGCTGGATCGTTACGGCGCAAATGACCGCGTCCGACACCGTGGCGAAGTCCGCGAGCACGGCATCGCCGGCGAAGTGCATGACTTTTCCATTGTGTTCTTTGATCGAGGAAGTGATTGCATCCAAGGAGGCGCTGAGACGGCGGTGGGTGCCTTCCTCATCCTCCCCGGTCAACCGACTGTAACCGGCGACGTCGGCATAAAGGATAGCGGTAAGCTTGTGCTCCAAAGGCTTAATGGCCATGGGAAAATACGTTGGTCGTACTGTCCGGAACTGTCACCATTCTACACCCGGGGTTACATCAGGAATCGCCATCTGCCGGCAAGCAGACCTCCTGGCCCAGATATTTTTCGTACACCTTGACCATCGCGCTCTTTGGCTCGTCACTGAAGCCCATTTCTATGGCGTCGACGATCGGCATCGATGCCTGAAAGCGTGCGGCGACCTCTTGAATGTTCACGATGTCCTTATAAGCCGCCTGCATGGAGAAATCGCTGTCGAACTTACGCTCGAGGATGCGCGGCACGAAATACTCGCTGGCGAAGCTGCGCGAGCTGGCCGTGGTCAGGACCTCCGCGAGCTTGCCCACTTCGAGACCCGCTTTCACGGCAAGGGGCATGACTTCGCAGATTGCGGCGATTTTCACGTTATAGACGATGTTGTTGAAAGCCTTCATGAGCTGACCGCGGTTCCTGGCTTGCCGTCGTTGATATAGAGACCAATCGATGGGTATCGGTGTTCCACACGTGTCACCTTGAACCGTGCCCTCCTGCTCGATGGCTGGTTCTCCAGTCGGTCGCCCTTGAGGTTAGAATCGCTCGTCATGGCTGGCACAAATCTCGTTCTTTATCATGCCTGGGGCTCGAGTGCGTCGCGCAAGGTGCGGCTGTGCCTCGCCGAGAAGGGCCTCGACTATGAGGGTCGTGTGCTCGATCTGCTGCGCTTTCAGCATCACAGCGACTGGTACAAGGCACTCAATCCGAACGGCATCGTGCCCTGCCTGTACGTGAACGACCGGGCCCTGGTGGAGAGTAATCTCATTAACGAGTTTCTGGACGATTGGGTGCTGCAGCCGCCCCTGATGCCCGATGATCCCGCCGATCGCCACGAGGTGCGGCGCCTGTGCAAATACGTGGACGACGTGTGTCTGCCGGCGGTGCAGAAGCCCAACTGGTCACGCAGCATGCAGCCCGTGGCCGAGAAGTGGTCCGACGAGCAACTCGAGCTGCGCCTCGCGGCGATTCCCAGCGAGGGTCGGCGCGCCCTGTGGCGCCGCATGGCACGGGATCCCTTTACGCGGGAGGAGATCGAGGCGGGGCTCGACGTTCTGGAAGACCTGACACGGCGCATCGCGACCTACCTGCAGGCCAGCGGGGGGCCATGGTTGTTCGGCGAGCGCCTGACCCTCGCCGATATCGCCGTCGCCCCCTACGTGGTGCGCTTCGAGGAGGAGCGTCCCGGGCGCATGCCGCCGGGAACCCACGAATGGTGGTCGCGATTCACTTCGCGTCCCGCGTGGCGGGCCGCTGAAATCGGGTGCTACGAGGACGATACGGCCCGCAGCGCGCGCGAAGCGATGGCGGATCCGACCTGAGAAGGGCGCAATTATCCGGCGGCGGAGTTGGCCCCGGCCCTGTCTGAAGGCATACACTAACGGCCGGTGACCTTGGGAGGTACCTTAGGTGATTCGTTCAATCGGTGTTGTCCTGGCGCTCGTCTTCGGATCCGCGACGGCGGGCGAGCCCGCGGACTGCTATAACGATGAGACCGATAGCGGCACTCGCTATACGAGCATTGAGCCCGAGATCCTGCGTATTACCGATGCAGACATGTCGGACATGCTGACGCGCATTCGGGAGTACGAGAGCCGATCCATCGCCAGCGCCGAGCGCGATCCGGCGATGCTCGTCAGTCTCAGCAGCGAGATACCCGTTTCGGACTGACACTTCGTCGGCCACTCGCCGCAGAACTCGAAGGAGTCGGATTCATCCTGAATCCGGCGGGGGAGATTCATGCGAAAAATTTCTACGAGAATGTGGGTGCACGAAGACAGCATGCCGATGCTGGGAACGCGTCTCGCGTTGCGCATGTCCATCCTCAAGCTGGCGGACGACAGTCTCTGGATGTGCACACCGACGCCGCACGATCCACAGTTAGAGAATCGGGTTGCGGAAATGGGAGAGGTCAAATATATCGTCGCACCGAGTAACGGTCACAACCTCTTTCTGGAAGCGTGGCAGAGTGCATTTCCCGATGCCGCGGTGTACCTGGCGGCGGGAATTCCAAAGAAAAGACCCAACCTGAAGGACTATACGCTTTTGCGTGATCTCGATACGCCTCCCTGGCAGAGGGATCTGGAGATGATTGCCATGGGTGGCGCGCCCTTCTTCGACGAGCACATGTTCTATCACGGCAGAAGCAAGACGCTGCTCGTTACCGACTTTTTTCAGAACTACACCGGAGTCAAGCAGAAAGGCCTGGGGAAAATCGTTACGAAGTTCATACTCGAGCCAATCGGCTTCAAAGGCAAATGCCTGGCGCCACCGCTGAAAACGAAATTCGCGGTCAAAGACAGGCAGGCATTGCGTGCATCCCTGGATCGGCTCTGGGATCTGGATATCGAGTGCGTCGTTCCCGCTCACGGCGACATTTTCGAGCAGGATGCGAAACAAGCAATTCGCCGCCTGTGCCAGCGGTTTTACGAATGAGGCTCAGCTCACCGGCCGCCCACTCGCCCAGCCTTGGGCGGCGACTTTATACACTGCTCCTGGAGGTGGTGCCGGTGTTGCCTTCAGCAAGCTCGGTCCTACACGCTACGTCGCAGCTCCCGACTCTTGGGGTAAATGCGCACGCTCGGCACTTTTCCGGCGCGTAGATCGTTCTGAATACGCTGCCAGTAGCCGGTGGAGAGAAGATCGCCGTGAACCTCGCGAAACAGGCGCCTTAGACGCCTGTCCGGAATCACGAGGCCTGCCTCGATCTCCTCGGGAAGAAAAACCACACCATCCTCGAAGAACCAGTCGGGCGGGTCCTCTTCACCATCGACGCGGTCTTCGTTGCTGCGGATTTTGACGTCGGTGAATGGCTCGAGCGCGTCGTAGTCGAAAAGATAGACCTTGATGAACCGGCTGACGCCGTAGTTCCGGGCATCCAGATCCTTGTTGAATATGTTGGCCGCGGCGTTGTTCTTGATACAGTCGCCGAGATTGACGATTGCCGTCTCCGCTTCCTCCGGCGCCGCAGTCTCCAGAAAAACCGGCAGGGGTGTCATGCGGCGCTGAACGATGAGGTACTTGATTATGACGGCGTCACCGCGCAGTGACACGGTCTCGCCAGCCTCCGCCAGCAGTTCGTCCAACAATGCCGGGTCGAACCAGCTTCGGTCCAGCTTGAGGTTGTAGTAAATGATGTTGTCGAGCATGCTGCCGGTTCGATTGATTTCGTGCACCCGCCCATACTTCTTCATCACCGACTCGATACCGCCGAAGGTTCCCCATTTGTAGTTGGCGGTGGGCTTATCGCGAATGACTTTGAGATTGTACGCTGAGTTCGGTGAGGAGAAGCCGATGGCAACGGTGCCGCGAAAACCGACGGCGGTTTCCAGCACGTCATCACTGCCGATGAGCTCATCTCTCAGTTCGTTCATCACCGCAACCTTGCCCACGTGATTGAATCCGATGGTCGAATAATGCAGACCCAAGGGACGTTTCGGCATGATGCTGTGCAGGAACTCGGACAACTCGTGATAGTAATTATTCGTGACGTGGAAATTGGCGAGCGTCGAGCTGAAAATGTTGTGGGCGTCGGCCTCGGAGCTCAAGACTGCATCCACATAGACACCATTCTCGCTATTCAGCAGGGCAATAATCAGCGGATACTGGCTTTCGTCTTTCATGACCGCGCGGCCGACGATGTAACAACCGCGATTGCGGTAAAAGCCCGCATTAATCATCTCTATTCTGTCCATGGCGGCCGCGCCCCGCGACGCGACGATGTCGCTCAGCCGCTCGGTGACCAAATCAGCATCCCGGACGCGATCGTTGTACGGCCTCGACAACCCGGGGGTGTCCAGAACACCGAGGATTGTTTCCCGACTGATGGCGGTACCGACGGGAAAGCGGCGATAGATCTCGCCGGAGAAATTCGCCGTCGCCTTGTCTGCTTTGCGAAACGAATATTCAACCGGCTCCCATTCACCCTGATGAATCTTGCGCTTGACGGAGTTGATGAATGCGAAGGCGAGGTCCGCCTCGTAGCGGCCTTGAATGAGCAGCAAGAAGCCCTCCTCCACTGCTCTCCACAGGACCGCGTCGTTCGCTACACCCGGATAGGCTTCCCGTAGCCGAACGCCCAGCTCGGAGATACCGGCGCTGTAGAGCGCGAGGCGCCGCTTGCTGAGTGTCAGGGAGGTGGCGTGGTCCCGCTCTTCGAAGGCGCGTTTGGCGAGCTCGGGTATATGTCGGGACTCGGAGTAGTAGGTGGAGAACTCCTGAAGAACCCAGGCTGCAATCCGGCGCGGATTGTCGATGGATGCGCGACCACTCATAGCCGAAGCATCGCCGGATAGATAGAGCAGGTCAATTCATAGAGCGTATCGGCGCAGGCTCCAAGCTCGAGATCGGTTACTTCTCTAACTGCGAAGCGATGTCGTCGACGATCACATTGTTGGCGTCGGAACGTTTCTTTTCCGCGGCCTCGCGGCGCTTGGCGAACATGTTCAATTTCGCATATCGCTTCTTTTCTTCCGCGTCGTCCTTGCCGGGCGTCGGATTTTCGTCCATGAAATCCGCGAGCTCTGCCTCCATCTGCTTGCGCAGGGCATCGAGCTCGGACTTCTTCCATGACTGGGTGTCCTCGAGGTCCTGCTTTGCCTCCTCGGCTTTGCGATGGGCGACCTCCGCCGCCGCCAGCAGGGAGTTGGCACGTGTCAGCTCATCTTCGGGGGCGAACGAAGCAGCCGGAGCACGGGGATCCACCTTGTGAGCGGCGGCGATCATATCCCGGGAAACTTTCGCCTCCTGCTGCTTGCGCTTCTTGCGCTTCGCGGCGTCGGACTTGGCCTTCGCTAGAGCCTGGGCCTTGACCTTCTTTGCATCCTCGAGAGTTTTACGTAGTCGCTTGGCTTCCTCCTTGAGCTTCTGGCGCTCGACATCGAGCTTCGCCTCTTCCTCTTTCTGCGCCAGCGCCTGATTGACTTTCTGCTCGGCGATGGTGCGCGCCGCCTTCTCGACGGCCGCCTCCTTGATCATTTCCGCCATTTCGCGCTCGTGCTGAGCTTCCGACATCTGTTCGGCGGCACGGGCAAACTCCGCTTCCAAGCGCTCGCGTTCGACGCGGATCGCCGCCTTGCTCTGCTCCCGAAGCCTGCGCTCGATTTCCTCTGCCTCGGCCTTCGCTTTCTCCGCCTTCTTGAGCTCGCGATTGGCAGCGGATGCTTTGCGGTTCAGCGCCTCGCGTTCTAGTTTGAGCTCGGCTCTCGCTTGCTCTTTCAACTCTTGAATCTTTGCGAGCTCTTCCGCCTGCTTGGTGTACTCGGCCTCGAGCTTGGCTTTCTCGGCGTTCAGACGCGCCTCGTTATCCTGCTTGAGCTTCTCCAGGCGTTCATCTTCTTCCCGGCGTTTCTCGTTGGCCTCGGCTTCGGCTGCACGGCGTGCTTTCTCCAGCTCGACGCGCTGATGTTTCGCTTCCTCCATGGCCGCATTGGCCTGGGTGGCTTTCTCTTCCAGTTCCGCCTGCTTGTCGAACTCGGCCTCGAGTTTGGCCTTCTCGGCGTCCAGGCGCGCTTCGGTCTCCTGCTTGAGCCTCTCCAGCCGTTGCTCTTCTTCCTGGCGTTCCGCTTCCGCCTTGGCCTCGGCCGCACGGCGTGCTTCCTCCAGCTCGACGCGCTTGCGTTTCGCTTCCTCCAGAGCCGCATTCGCCTGGGCGGCTTTCTCTTCCAGTTCTGCCTGCTTGGCGTACTCGGCATCGAGCTTGGCCTTCTCGGCGACCAGGCGCGCTGCGCTCTCCTGCTTGAGCTTCTCCAGCCGTTGCTCTTCTTTCTGGCGTTCCGCCTCGGCCTTGGCGTCGGCCGCACGGTGTGCCTTCTCCAGCTCCACGCGCTTGCGTTTCGCTTCGTCCAGGGCCGTATTGGCCTGAGTAGCCTCGGCTTCCAGGTCCGTCTTCGCCTTGGCGACGTCTTCTTCCAATGCCTTGTTCTTGGACTCGAGTCTCTTGGCCGCGGCCTTCTTTTGTGCCTCGGCCTCCGCTTTGAGTCGCATCGCCTCCTGCATCCTGGTGTCGGCCTTGGCGACATCCTCGGCGAGCCCCGCCGCGCGAACATCGGCCTGTGCGGACTCCAACGGCGCCGTGGCTGCGGGGGCGGGCGCCTCCTTCGGCTTCGGCTTCGGCTTCGGCTTCGGCTTCGGCTCCGACTTCGGCTCCGACTTCGGCTTCGACTTCGACTTCGACTCAGGCTCCGGTTCGGGAGCCTCGGCGACTGCCGGCGGCTCTTCGGGAACGCTCTCGGGCTCAGGCGGCGGGTTGGTGGGCTCCTCGGCAGGGTCAATACCGAGACTGACAATCAGGCCGCCTTCCAGGTGACGAGCGTCGAAGCCGTTCTGTGCGAGCAGAAACGCGCCGGCGGAGCTGCGGGCACCGGAATCGCAGTAGGCGATATAGATGCGGTCGGTGTCGAGGTTCTTGAGTTCTGCGCGCAACTGGGTGAGCGGAATGTTGACGCTGGCTTCGATGCCGTCTTTGGCATGCTCTTCGGCAAAACGCAGGTCCAGCCAGCACGCGCCTTGCCCGACAAGCGCTTTCGCCGCCTCATAATCCACCGAGTCGAGACTCGGCTTCTTGATGAGCTCGATGAAATCGTCCTTGGTAAGGCGCACGAGCTCGCCATCGGTGATCATGGTAACGGTGGCGTTACGCTTGGCGTCCGAGACCAGAGCCTCCTCACCGAAACTGTCGCCATCGCTCAGCTCCGCAAGCTTGACGGGTTTGCCGCTGGCGGATGCTTTACGCGTCACCTCGCAGCGTCCGGCCTGAATGATGTAGTAGTAGTCGCCTGGGTGTCCCTGCTCCACCACGACACCACCGGCCTTGAACGCGACCGATTCCATGACCGTGAAGACGCGTTGAATATTCGCCGGCGGAATCCGCGAGAACAGTTCCGACTGCAGCATGCGCGTCATCCAGTCGCCACCGCCGTCCTCGTCCACTTCTACTTCGCTGACTTCGAAACCGCCCGCCGAGGCCCCCGGGTCGTCCATGGTGAGGAGACGATCCATCACACCCCGGGCAATGCGCATCACCAGCACTTTACCGGTGGCCGTGGCGCTCATCTGGCGCGGCTGGAGCTGGGAGAGCGCGGACTGGGCGTCCGCGCTGCCACCTTCGAGGGTCTTCAGCAGTTGGCCATTGGCCTCGAGCTTCAGCTCACCGTCGAGGAGGTAATAGGCGTAGGGATCCACGTCGCCCTGCTTGAAGACGTGCTGCTTTTTCTTGAACTTGAGGATCTCGGCCTGCTGAACCACTTCGTTCTGGTACTGGGACGCGAGGCCGCTGATGGGCATCAGCGACTTGATTCGCTCGTCGTATTTTTTCTTCAGGTCGGCCATTCAACGCGTTCTCGTGGACGGGCCACGGCCCGTGATCCGGCACACGGTCCCGCGTGCCTCAGCAGCCAGAATCGGGCGATCCCGGCTGCCATTCCGTGAATCGGGGCGATGCTCGCCCGGCCGTCATGCCGAGAATGACGGCGATGTCGGAGCTGCGTACTAGATGATCTTCGGCCGTGGGATGGACAGCTTTAAGAGTAATGCCGTTCATGGGCCGAATTCTGGCACACCGTCACAAAATACGAGCATCCTGGTGATTTCTCACGAATTCTCTGCCACCACGACCCCTTCGGCGAGGAATTTATCTACTTGGCCCCGGGAGTAGCCATACTGGGCCAGAACCTCCCTGGTGTGCTCCCCCAACAAGGGGGCCCCCCGGGTGATTTCGGTGGGGGTGGCCGAGTAATGAACCGGGTGACCGAGGGTCTTCACCGGGCCCACCCGCGAATGGGGCACCTCCATGACCATGCCCCGGGCCAGGGCCTGGGCGTCGGCCTGCATGCCGGCGATGTCCAGCACCGGCCCCGCGGGCACGCCTGCGCCCTCGAGGCGTTCCAGCCAGTCGCTGGCCGGACGGCGCTTGAAAATGCCGGTAAGAATCGGCACCAGATCGTCGATATTGGCCATACGACCGGAATCATCGGCGAATCGCGGATCTTCCTGGAGATCCGGGCGCTCCAGGGCTTCCAGAAGGCGCAGCCAATTGGTTTGATTGGCGGCGCCGACGGTGATCCAACTATCGGCAGCTTCGAAGGCCTGATAGGGGGCGCTCAGGGGATGGGCCGAGCCGAGTGCCCCGGGGGAAATTCCGGTGGCGAAGGCCATGGCCGATTGCCAGTAGGTGTGGGTAATGGCCGCCTCGAAGAGCGAGGTATCGACCCGCTGGCCCTCACCGGTCTTCATACGGTGGATGGTGGCACCGAGCACACCCATGGCGGCGAGGATGCCGGCAGTGATGTCCGAGAGCGGCGGACCGCACTTGGTGGGCGGGCCGCCGTCACCTTCGCCGGTAATGCTCATGATGCCGGACATGCCCTGGGCGATGAGGTCGAAGCCGGCACGGTTAGCATAGGGGCCGCTGCGTCCAAAACCGGAGAGCTCGGCGTAGATGATACCAGGGTTGAATTTCCGCACTTCATCGTAGCCGAGACCCAGGCGCTCCATGGTTCCCTTGCGGTAGTTTTCGGTCGCCACATCGGCGTCGGCGAGCAATCGCCGAGCGATTTCTTTACCGTCCTGGGTTTTGAGATCGAGGGCGATGCCGCGCTTGTTGCGGTTCATCATCAGAAAAGCGGCGGACTCGCCGCCGATGTCCGGCGGTACAGTACGTCGAGTGTCGTCGCCGCCCGGGATCTTTTCGACTTTGATGACGTCGGCACCCATGTCGGCGAGCATCAAACCGCAGACCGGCCCCGCCATGATGTGCGCGAACTCGATGACTTTGATGCCTGCGAGGGGGCCCACCTCAGCGACCGGTGAAGTCGGGCTTTTTCTTTTCGAGGAAAGCCTTCAAGCCGACTTCGAAGTCCCTAGTGCCGAAGCAGAGAAAACCCTCGTCGATCTCATCCTTGGTCAGCAGCGCCGGATCGGATAGCCGATCGACGAACTTCTTGTGCCAGCGGGCTACCAGCGGTGCGCCGTCGACGATGCGCTGCGCCGTCGCGTAAGCTTCCTCCTCCACCTTGTCGTCGGGCACGACGCGTTGCACCAGTCCCTTTTCCCTGGCCTCGTCGGCGCCGAATATGCGCCCCTCCAGAAGGATCTCCAAGGTCGCGGCACGTCCGACGAGATTGAGTAAACTCTCCAGCTCCGCGTAGGACATGACCAGCCCGAGCTTGTTGATGGGCACGCCGAATCGGCTTGATTGGCCGCAGATGCGGATGTCGCAATTGGCGGCGAGCTCGAGCCCCCCGCCGACGCAAATACCATTGATGAGTGCCACCATCGGATGCCGGCAGGATTGCAACGCATCGATGGTGCGCTTCATACCGGCGCCGTAGCGCCGCCCCTGGGAGATATCGCCGCGTTCCTTCTCGAACTCGCCGATGTCGTTGCCGGGAGAGAAGGCTTTGTTGCCGGCACCGCGCAGCACGACGCAACGCACATCGTTGTCGGCCGAGAGCGTCACGACGGCCTCGCCGAGCTTGTGCCACATGGATCGCGTCAGTGCATTGAGCTTGCGCGGACGGTTGAGCACCACGGTGGCGATGGGACCGTCGCGCTCCACGTATATCTGTTTCGCCATTATTGTAAATCCATGAGACCGACGGGCGGAAAACGCGCTTGTGGACTTTCCCGACGGGTCAATTCTCCCCGGATGTCTGCTGCGCCCGGTAGTCCGACGGCGTAACCTCGATCTGGCGGGCCAGCGCCGTCTGGCACGGATAATCGTCTTCGGTAATATGACCATAGACGCTCTCGGCGACCAGTGACAAGCCGACCGTCGCGACGGCGATGCCGACCTTGGCTCCCGTATTCACCATACCCGTGAGATCCGTGCCGAGCTGCGGTTCCGCCAGTGTGCCCTGCACCTTGACCAGGCTGCTGAGGGTGCCGGCGCCGAGACGAATGCCCTTGCGGGCGGCGAGTCGGGCGCCCAGATCCAGGCCCTCGGTCTTGAGGTCGATGACACCGCCACCTTTGACGAGAACCTTCTCCGTCTCCAGAACGATGGTCTGGTCGGCGACGGCGTTACCGTCCTTGACGCGGAAGCGCACCACACCGCAATTGAGGATCGTCGCGTCGTCTTCTTCGCCAGACGGCACGGCTACTCCGAGGATCTGCGTCAGCAGATCGGCACCGACGCGATCGAGCACGTCGTTCTTGAGACGCCCTTCGCCGACTTCGAGGCGAATGTCGCCGTCGAGCCCTCCCATGAGGGCGCGGACCGAGTCTCCCTGGCCGCGCAGCTTCATCTTCAAATCGGAGGCCAGACCCCTGGATGTTTCGTAGCCACGGATTTCCTTCGTCAACGCACCGATACTGACCTTGCTGGCGTGGACATCCGCCGTAAACTTCGCCGGCTGCGCGCGCGCGTCGATACCGACGGTGGCGCCAACCGTACCGCCGGCAACCTGGACCGCCGACGTCACGGTCAGGGCCCCATTGTCGAGCGCGGCGGCGATTTTAACCTCGCTCAGCGTGAGCTTCGGTGTGATCAAACGATCGACCGAGAGCTCGATTTTGCCGTTCGCCTTTCTGAGCGCGGCCAGCGGCAGCGGATCGTCCGAAAATATCATTCCATCCGATGGCGTCTGCGCGCTGGCGCCGGGATCAGGTTTACCCGCCGAAGGCAGGAGCTCCGTGAGATCGATCACCTTTGCGCGCAACTTGGCGTTGGCGCTCCGCTGTTCAGCACCAATATCCAGCGTGGCGCTGCCGGACAGATCACTCTTACCAACCTTCGCGACGAAATCCCGAATCTCGACGATCTCGCCTCGGGGCCGGACATTCGCCGATACGCTGACGGGCCCCGCAGCCGGCAATGTCCCGTCCAGCTGGCGCAATGTCTTCGCGGACAAGGATATGTCGAGATTGGTCCGAGGATTGCCGACGACGTCCAGCACGGAACCCTTGATCGTCACATGGGCGTCCCGTGGCCGCGCCGTCATATGGATCTTGTCGAGATCGAAGCGGCCTTCCTTTTCGATAATCGTGAGCTTTAGGTCAAGAGGCCCGACTTCCTCCACATCGACACCGGCGAGATCGGTCAAGGGGCTGGTGGACTTGGCTTCGAGGACGATGTTCAAGCGCAGGTCTTTGCCGTCCATGGGATCACCGACGTCGCCGGTGACTGTAAATCCGGCTTCGCCGAACGCACCCTTGACATCCACCTTCCCGGGCTTGACCCGCGCTTTTGTTTCGCCGGAGGCAATGAGGAGATTCTTGATCGAACCGCTCATGCTTACATCGGTGTCCCACGGACGCGCCGTCACTTTGATATCGTCGAAATCGTAACGGCCGTCCCGCTCGAGCAACGTCAGGGTCAGATTGATGGGCCCGAGTTCCTCGACCTCCACGCCGGCCACATCCGTTATCTTCTTCGTCGATTTGCTTTTCAGAGCCACATCCAAGCGCAGATCCTTGGCCTGAAGGGGCTCGCCCACGACCCCCTGAACGATGAAGCTGGCGTCGCCCAGCATTCCCTCCAGGTCGACGTCAACGGGTTGATTATTCAGAATGGCGCCGGCTGCACCGAACCTGCCCTCCAGGGTCACCGGCAAATTTTGGTAAGTGGCGCGCAGACTCAGCGCGAGGTGCCCGCCCGGGCGTTCGGCGCCGATCGTCAGCACGTCCACGTTCAGGGTCGTCTTGCTCTTGGTTTTTCCATCCAGATAGTCGAGATCCGCCTTCTCTATGCGTACACCATCGATGATGACGTCCAGTCCCGCGGTTTGCGCGCCTTCATCGCCACCAGCCTCGGCCTCATCGCCAAACTGCCAGTTTCCCCTGCCGTCGGCGTCGGTTTCCAGAAACACTCGCGGTTCGATGGCGATAAATCGGTGCACCACGATTCGGCCTTTCAGCAACGGCAGCAATGCAATATCTGCGCGTAGACGTTTAACCCGCACCATGTCCGACTGCGAAGCCCAGGTGGCGTTCGCGAAGGTGACGTCGTTGGCTTCCATGGATGGCACGGGCAGCAATCTGATACGCAGGTCACCGCCGACACGGAACTCGCGGCCGGTGGCGTCCTCGACGATGTCGGCAATGGCGCCACGATACTCGTTCGGGTCGACCTGACTGATGAAAAGCGCGCTACCAGCCACCAGCACGAGCACCAGCACGAGGGCGCCGGCGAGCAATTTAGTCCAGAGCCGCATACCTCCAACCCCATGGACAGAACGTCAGAAAGGGGGGGATCTTCTCTCGCCAGCCGGCCATAGTCGAGCCCCGCGCCGACGGGAAGTCGGGTCGGTCAGTTACCGTCGTCCATGGTCTTGACGGTGACGTTCTCCGGTGTGCTTTTCGTCCCGTTTCGCCCCGCCGCGCGTGAGCGCACCGGGGAATCGAAATTCTCGTCGTCCCGAGCGCCCGCGCTGATGAGCGCGACTTTTCTGGAATTGCCACCAGTATTGATCTCCAGGGCCGTGCGGCAAGTACTGCGGTCGGCGGCGATCTGGCTGATGAGCCCCTGAGCGAGCAAAGACAGTCCGCCGGTGGCGACGGCGCCCGCCACGGTCGCGGCGGCGCCGGCGATGCCGGCAGCATCCGCGCCCACCGTGGGCTCTGCCATGGTGCCGCGCACGCGCACCAGGCCGGAGAAGGACCCCGCGCCCAGCGACAGACCCCTGCGTCCCACCAGGTCGACGCCCAGGTCCAGACCCTCGTTCCCCAGATCGATGGTGCCGCTGACGCTGATGGCCGCACGGCTGGTTTCCATGGCGATAGTTCGGTCGATACTCACGAGTCCGTTCTTGACCGGCACCCGGACCACGCCGCACCGTACGTGCGTGGTTTGGTCCTCGGGATTTTGCATGGCAACTGTGCTCAGCACCGCGGTCACTACGTCGCCGCTGACTCTCTCCAGTCGCTCGTTGTGAATGATGGCCTTGCCGGCCGCCACATAGATGCCGCCGGAAAGCCCCGCCATCAGCTCAGCTACGGAATTGCCGCGCCCGGCTACCTCGATGTTGACGTCGGCACGCGCCCCCTCGATGAACTGGGTGTCATAGATCTGCGCGGTCACCTTGCCGAGACCGATGCCTTTACCACGAATGCGCATGGCGATACGGGGCCGCTTCCCCCGGGTGTCCACCGACAGCCTGGCCTTGAACGTGCCGCCACCGAGCCTTCCGGTGGGTGTGAACCGGAGACGGCCCTTGGTGAGCGACATTCCGGCTTTCACCTTGTCCAACCGCACGCCCTGGACAAGCAGCTTGACCGCATGGACGCTGACATCGCCGTCGAGTGTTTTCAGCCATGCCAGCGAGAATGGCTCGGCGGCGAAAACGCGCTTTCCACGGCGCTTGCCGGCGGCGGGCAGCAACTGGTCGAGATCCAGAGTCCTGGCTGTGATACTCCCCACGACGCGGGGCCGCTTGCGATGAGGGTAGATGAACAGCTCGCCGGCGGCATCGCTGGGCCCGATTCGGGCATCGATGTTTGCGAGCTTGTAGCCGTGCTTGGTGCGGCTCAAGCGCGCAGTGACTTTCACCGGCCCTACGCCGGGCAGTGGAACGTCCAGGTAGCGAGACAACCTGGCGAGAGAGGTGGCTTTCAGGTCGATGCCGAGATCGAGTCCGCGGGCTCGAACGAGGTTCGTGAGCTTCCCGCTCAGATTCAGCGTGGCACCGCGCAGACCGATGCGCGCCGACAGCTGGTCCAGGCGAAAACGCCCCTTGGGGTTGGTGATCCTGGCACTGCCCGTCAGCGGCCCGGCCTCGGACAGTCTGGCGCCGATCAACCGGGCAATGCCTGCGAGGGTCTTGGCTTTCACGCCGACATCCAGGTTCACACCGCGTAGATCCACGAGGTTTTCCACCGACCCGGCGACGCTGATGTGGCCGCCCTCGATATGGGCTTTTGCCTGGAGCTTGTCGAGGCGCGGACCGTCCTTGCCATCGGTGAGCTCTGCCGTGGCCCGTACGGCGCCCGGCAGGTCAGCATCGAGTCCCGCCAGGGCCAGCATCCGGCGCCCGGATCCGGCCTCGAGCTTCAGGCCCATCCGCAGGCCGGTACCGTCCAGGGGATTCTCGACGGCGCCTTCGCCGGTGATTCTGACGCCCCGGGTGCTGAGTGCGAATGCCAGATCGTAGGGTTCGTTGCGCAGCAATACCGACAACTCGCCCACCGTCCCCGAGAGCTTCCAGGCACGCCCTTTGAACTGGCCGCGCCCGATCAGGCCGAGGGGGCCGCCGGCTACGTCGCCGTGGGCGGAAAGTTCGGGTATGTGAATCATGTGGCTGATCTTGCCTTCACGATAGACGAATGTGCCGTCGACGATCTGAATTTCCGACACCACCATGCGCACCCGCGAGTGCATTTGGGCCAGGAAAGTCTGGCCTCCGGAATCCTCTGTTGCGACGTCGAAATCCCAATTGCGCCTGCCCTTTGCGTCCTTCTCGAGGAGCACATGGGGCCCTAAAAGCCTGAAGCGCGAGATACGCAATTGCCCGAGGAACAGCGGCAAGATACTGACCCGGGCCTCGAGCCGCTTGACGCGGGCCATATCCGGACTGATGCTCCAGGTCGCGTTGCCGAACACCACGTTTTCGGCGATCAGTGTCGGCGAGGGGAACAGCTTGAACTCGGTGGCCCCCCGCACGATCACTTCCCGGCCGGTGGCCTGACGTGCGGCATCGGCGAGGAAGTCCTTGACGGCCGCGGGGTCCACCCGTGACAGGAGGACCGTCCCGGCGCCAGCAACGAGTGCGGCCAAGGCGATGCCAGTTGCTATGGCTTTGCCTGCTCGCACGGTCGGCTCCTCGATTCGGCTGGTGATGGGATGCGGGGCGTCGCACGGGGTGCCCTGTCATTGTTTTTATCGGCCCTGCCGGGAGCTCTGCGCAGCCGCCCGTGTAGCAGCCGGTCGGATTTGTGATGGGCTAGGTGATTGATTGGGAATGCGGTTTTTTAAGCTCCCCCTGCCCGGGAGGGGGAGAGGGAGCAGAGGGAAATCTATTTCACAGCGATATATATCATGTTAGTATATGTCACTTTGATATAACTAACGTGAGCCCAGTGACGATGGATGTGAAGACGCTTTGCCTCGGGGTGCTGACCCTGCGTGACATGACCGGGTACGAGATCAAGAAGCATTTCGAGGAATCCTTCGCGCACTTTTTCGTTGCCGGCTACGGCTCCATCTATCCGGCCCTCAGCGATCTCACCGGGGTGGGTCTGGTGAGCTGCCAGGATGTCGCCCAAGCCAAGCGCCCGGACAAGAAGGTGTACAGCATCACCGACGCCGGTCGCGCGCAGCTCGCCGAGGCGTTGGCGGAGACGCCGCCCAGGCACAAGGTGCGCTCGGAATTTCTGGTGCTCGTGTATTTCGCCCACCTGATGACGACCGAGCGTCTTGCCCAGGTGCTGGATGAGCGCGTGCGCGATATCGACGGCATGCTGGAGTGCATCGACAACGCCTTCGAAGACCAGGGACAACGTTCACCCAGCCACGACCTGGTGGCGGGACTCGGTCAGGTCACGTTGAAGGCTCAGCGCGACTATATCCGCGACAATCGCGATCGCTGGCTCGCGTCGACGCAGGCCGGCGAGCCGCGCCTGTCCAGGGCCGGCTGACTAAATCCAGGGAAGAGGAACCCGAGATGAAGCGCTTTCTGCAACGCAACCAATCCCCCATCGCCGCCCTCGGCATTACCGTTGCCTTGACCCTGTGGCTGCTTTCCGGAACCGGCGCCACCGGCTCTGCACGGGATCCGTCCCTGGAGGCGCCGCGAGTGCACCGGCCGGCCGTCACCCGCGTCCGGGTGAAGACCATGCAATCCCAGCGGGTAATCCGCGAGGAGATTATCTATGGAAAAACGGAAGCGGCTCGCAGCGTCACTCTGCGCGCGGAGATCGACGGCCGGGTGACGGACATCGGCGCGAAACGCGGAGCCCACGTAAAGAAAGGTGAGCTGATCGTGCAACTGGACGTGCGCGACCTGCAAGCACGTCTGCAACAGTCCCGGGCATTGGTCTATCAGCGAAAAATTCAGTACGACGCAGCCGAGCGCCTGAAGAGCAAGAACTATCAGTCCCAGACCAACGTCGCCGAGGGGCGCGCCGATCTGGAAGCCGCGCGCGCGGCGGCCAAGCGTGTCGAGGTGGAAATCAGCAACAGTGTGGTGGCCGGAGGACTCACCTTCGCGACCCTGCTCACCCTGGTGCTGACACCGAGTTTGCTGGTGCTTGGCGAGCGGCTGAAGTTCGGGCGCCGGAATACGGCGCAGGCACGGCTACCCGAATCGACATCCGCTTTGCAGGAGCGAGCTTGATGGGGCGCAACCTTGTCACCGCCATTCTCGGGGCAGTACTCACCGGATGCGCCACCATGTACGGACTCAACGAAGCCCCGCAGGTCAGTCTCGTCAGCATCGCGCCGTTAGGGTTCCAGCCCTTCGAGCAGCGCTTTCGAGTGACCCTGCGGGTTCAGAATCCAAATTCGCAAGCCATCACCATCCGCGGCCTGGACTACGAGATCGTCGTCAACGAGAGAGCTTTTGCACAGGGGGTGAGCGGTAAGCCCCTCACGGTGCCCGCCTACGGCGAGAATTCCGCCGAGGTGGAGGTGGTGAGCACTCTGCAACGAATCTTGGAACAGCTCCAGGAATTCAGTCGCCGCGATAAACCATCCATCGACTATGCGATACGCGGCCATGTGCGTGTCGACGGCATACCAATCCCGGTACCCTTCGAGTACCGGGGCACGCTGACACTGCCTGGCTTCGAGAAGCGCGACAGAAAGGACGACGGCGGGCGAGCGCCCAAGCCGAAAGCGATAGCAATCTGATTTGAAGCCCGGGAGAGTCTGGCATTGCATAGATTGAAAGCAAAAATTCGTGACATTCCGGATTTTCCCGAGCCCGGAATCATTTTCAGGGACATCACGCCACTGGTCGCAGACCCATCGACCTTGCAATTGTCGGTGTACCAGCTGCTGCAACCCTTTCTAGGCGAGACCATCAATGCCGTCGCCGGCATGGAGGCCCGCGGTTTCATTTTCGGCAGCCTGGCGGCCTGGGAATTGGGTGTAGGCTTCATTCCCCTGCGCAAGCCCGGCAAGCTCCCCTACGACGTGCAAAGCGCATCTTATGACCTGGAGTACGGCTCGGCGGCGCTGGAGGTGCATACCGACGCGGTCAATGCGGGCGACAACATTCTACTCATCGACGATTTGATCGCCACCGGGGGCACGGCCCGGGCGAGTTGCCAGCTGGTGGAGGCACTGGGAGGTGAGATTGTCGGCTGCGCCTTCGTCATCGAGCTGGATGCTCTGAAGGGACGCGAGAAGCTCTCGAACTATCGGGTGCATTCATTGCTGCATTATTAGGGGACAGAGGGGGACAGATTTCAAATCTGTCCCCTTGTTCGGGTTCGCACCTGCACCAACAGAACGATTCGACGCGAAATGGCTCAAAAGAAAATGCGCTTTCTGAAACTTATTGCCATAGTCTGCGTCGCCGCCTGGCTCATGGCTGTGGCGGCGCCGGCGCTCGCCCAGGGTGGCCCCGTGCCGGTGGTGGTGAGTATCGCCAGCGAGCGCCTGCTGGCTCCCGTCACTCCTTACCCGGGTACCGTCATCAGCCGCAACCACGCGCGGCTCGCGGCCGAGGTAGAGGGCCGGCTCGAGTGGGTGGCCGAGGTCGGCGTCGTGGTTCGCAAAGGCGAGATCGTGGCACGGCTGGACGATGTTCTCCTCGAGCACAGCCTGCTCGCCGATAAAGCGGCGGTAGAGCGGGAGCGGGCGCGGCTCAAATACCAGAATGCCGAGGTGCGGCGGCTCACACCGCTGATGAAAAAGCAATCGGTGCCCCAGAGCCAGCTCGACGAGGCCGTTGCCAACAGCGGCATGACCAGAGCCGAGATCGCGGCAGGAAAGGCACGCGTCGCGCTTACCCGGGAACGCCTCAAGCGCGCGAACCTGCGCGCGCCCTTCGGCGGCGTCATCACCGAGCGGCTGCTGCAGGCTGGGGAATGGGCGGAGAGCGGCACCGCGGTAGTGCGGCTCGTGGATACGTCGTCCCTGGAAGTACAGACCTGGGTGCCGGTGAATGCGCTGAAATTCGTCCACGAAGGCTCCAAGCTGACGCTCGCCGGCAATCCGAGCAATGCGGTTGGAACGGTACGCACCATCGTGCCGGTGGGTGACAACGAATCGCGGCTCTACGAGCTGCGCCTCAGCTTCGCCGAGCAAGGCTGGCCGGTGGGCGCCGACGTGCGCGTCGCTGTGCCTTCTGCCGAGGCACGCAAAGTGCTAGCCATACCGCGGGACGCACTGGTGTTGCGTCGCGACGGAACGACCGTGTACCGCGTCGACGCAGAAAGCCTGGCGCAACGCGTCCCCGTTACGACCGGCGTGGCCGTCGGCCCATTCATCGAGGTGCACGGCATCCAGTCGGGTGATCAGGTGGTGATACGTGGAGGCGAGCGCCTGCGGCCAGGACAGAGCATTACCATCATCGAGACGATCGAGTTGCCGTGAGCTGGACGCGCCTGGCGCTCGGCAATCCCGTCGCAACACTGGTGGCGGTCCTGCTGGTGGTACTGTTCGGCGCCCTGAGTCTCGTACGATTGCCGGTACAGCTCACGCCCGAGGTCGAGAAGCCCGAGATCACCATCCGCACCTCTTGGCGCGCGGCGGCGCCGGAGGAAGTCGAAGCGCAGATCATCGAGCCCCAGGAGAAGGTGCTGCGGGGGCTGCCGGGGATGACCCAGATGCTCGCCAAGGCGCGCCGCGGCCAGGGCGAGATCAGCATCGAGTTCCAGGTCGGTCATGATCTCGATCGTGGCCTGCTGGAAGTCCTCAACCGCCTGAATCGCGTCGCCCGTTATCCGGATGACGCCGACGAGCCGGTGATCAGCACCGTGGGCGGGCGCAGCCGCGCCATCGCCTGGTTCATTCTCAAGACCACCAACGGCAACACACGCGATATCCAGAGCTACCAGGACTACGTCGAGGAGGTCGTGCAGACACGCTTCGAGCGTGTGCCCGGCGTGGCTCGTTCCGAGGTGCGTGGCGGGCGCGAGCGCGAAGTCCGTATTACCTTCGATGCCTATCGGGCGGCACTGCTAAGCATCGAGCTGCCGGAGGCGGCGCGCCGCGCCGGCGGCAACGAGGACGTTTCCGGCGGCGAAGTCAACGTCGGCAAACGTCGTTACACGCTGCGCTTCACCGGCGCATTCAATGCGGAGCAGCTCGGTGACATGGTGCTCGACTGGCGCGGCGGCCAGGCGGTACGCCTGCGCGATGTGGCGGTAATCGAAGAGCGCATGGTGGACCGAAAGAGCTTCGTGATCACCCGCGGCGAACGCGCCATGGCCGTCAACGCCCACCGCGAGATCGGCGTCAACGTGCTGGATGTCATGAACGGGCTCAAGCGCGCCGCCGAGGAGCTGAGAGAGGGACCGCTGGCGCGCGCCAACCTGTCTTTCGAGCAAGTCTACGACGAGACCGTGTACATCGATCGGTCCGTGGAGATGCTGCGAAACAACCTCGGTCTCGGCATCGTGCTGGCGGTGGGCGTGCTGTGGTGGTTCCTCCGCAAGTTCCGCGCCACCCTGATGGTAGCCATGGCAATCCCGGGCTCGGTGCTGGCTGCCTTTCTGCTCCTGGACATGGCCGGGCGCACGCTCAACGTGATTTCCCTCGCCGGTCTCGCTTTCGCCGTCGGCTTGACGCTGGATGCCGCTATCGTGGTGCTGGAGAACATCGTACGCTTGCGCGAGAAGGGGGTGGGGCCCGACGAG
>CAXMNG010000281.1:0-11641 GCA_964194585.1 Salibacteraceae bacterium
TGGCAGCTTCGTGTCGGGCAACCATTGCGCCCTTGCGCCAGACGGGACCTACGTCGGCGAGCAGTAAGACCTCACTCCTCCAACCTCTCCCCCACCAACCTCTCCGCCCGCTCGAGCCGCCATCTGTTAGCACCGCCCACCACTACCGGACTGGTAGGCGGGAGAGCTAGAGGCTGGTAGGCGGCATAAAGCCGGGTAACCGTGGAGCTCCTTCAGCACCAGTCTCCCCGGGCCTACCCCAGCCCTGCCCACGGCCTACAACGGCCCTCCTCCGGGCCTGTTGCTGGCCCCCCTTGGCCCCCGTCTGGCGAGAGCCGGGCCAGGGCTCTTCCGTGGATACCCCTGAGACCATCTGAGAAGGCCCAGGAGCGGCGTTCGTTTGTCACCTGACTTGTCACCCGGACAAAAAGAAGCCGCCCCGAGAGGCGGCCTATGTCTTTGATTTTACTGGTGGGCCGTGCAGGATT
Source organism: Salibacteraceae bacterium (assembly GCA_964194585.1). GTDB lineage: Bacteria > Pseudomonadota > Gammaproteobacteria > HK1 > HK1 > JAABYT01. The sequence continues at coordinate 468 of CAXMNG010000281.1, forward strand.
CGAACCTGCGACCCGCTGATTAAGAGTCAGCTGCTCTACCAACTGAGCTAACGGCCCTTTACAGTGCACACTACCCCGCAGTGCCGCAAATGGGGTGAGCGACGGGGCTCGAACCCGCGACCACCGGAACCACAATCCGGAGCTCTACCAGCTGAGCTACGCCCACCATTGACCCGGGCAACCAGGCCCTCGCCTGCCTGGTTCTCGTACCTGGCGCGCCCGGCAGGACTCGAACCTGCGACCAACGGCTTAGAAGGCCGTTGCTCTATCCAGCTGAGCTACGGGCGCATCTTGAAAGTGGTCGGGGTAGAGGGATTTGAACCCCCGACCCCCTGCTCCCAAAGCAGGTGCGCTACCAGACTGCGCCATACCCCGTCAGCCGCGCAATAGTCAAGGGGCGGGATGATACAGCCAGGATTACAAAAGCGTCAATCGCCGCCCTGCCCCGGCCACGCAAAAACGTTTATCATGCGCCTCGCCCGAGACTACGGAGACCGCAAACGATGATTTCGACCCGCCTGCGTCTACTGTTCGCCGCCCTGATGATCCCACTGCTGATGACGGCCACCTCCATGTCCATGGCAGCAGAACAGGCACCGCGTGTCCGTCTGGAAACGACGATGGGTAACATCGTACTGGAGCTCGACCGCGAGCGTGCTCCGACGACGGTGGACAATTTCCTCACCTACGTGAATGACGGATTCTATGATGGCACCATTTTCCATCGCGTAATCGACGGCTTCATGATTCAAGGGGGCGGCTATACCGCCGACTTTTCCCGCAAGGAGACCCGCCCGTCCATAAAGAACGAAGCGGATAACGGATTGAAGAATGCCCACGGCTCCATAGCCATGGCCCGCACATCGGATCCGCACTCGGCCAGCGCGCAGTTTTTCATCAACGTGGCCGACAACGCCATGCTCGACTACAAAGCCCCGAACGGGCGCGGCTGGGGTTACGCCGTGTTCGGCCGCGTGGCAGAGGGCATGGAAGTGGTGGACAAAATCCGCACTCAGACAACCGGCGTACATGCCGGATTCCGGGACGTGCCAAAGAAGACGATCACCATCACCCGTGCTGTCGTGGAGACACCCTGACCGTGGCCGATAGCGTGAAAGTACAATTGTGCACCAGCGCCGGCGACATCGTCATAGAGCTGGACTCGGCCAAGGCGCCGAAAACCACCGAAAATTTCCTCGGCTACGTACGCAGCGGATACTACGATGGCACCATTTTTCATCGCGTCATCGAGAACTTCATGATCCAGGCGGGCGGCTTCGAAACCGAGATGAAGTCCAAGCAACCGGGTGCGAACATCGAGAACGAAGCGGATAACGGATTGAAGAATGCCCGCGGCTCCATAGCCATGGCACGCACCTCGGATCCGCACTCCGCCAGCGCGCAGTTTTTCATCAACGCGGGCGACAATGCGTTCCTGGATTTCAAATCCCGCAGCAGCGGCGGATGGGGCTATTGCGTGTTCGGCGCCGTGGTCGGAGGCATGGAGATTGTGGACAAGATCATCAGTTCACCAACCACCAGCCGCGCGGGTCACAAGGATGTCCCTGTCGATGAGATCGTCATCGAGCGCGCGCACGAATTGGACGATATCTAACCCGGAGCCCGGGCATGAGCACGCTGTTTGTCTCCGACGTGCATCTGAATAGCGCCCGGGCCAACATCGTAAGCGCGTTCATCGAATTTCTCGATCAAAAGGCCCGCCATGCTGACGCACTGTTCATACTCGGCGATCTGTTCGACGAGTGGCTGGGCGACGATGACGACAAGCCGCCGCACCCGGAAGTTTCAGACGCACTGACGGCACTGACCGCTACCGGCCTGCCGGTGTCGGTGGTGCACGGTAATCACGATTTTCTTCTCGGCAGGAAGTTCACTAAACGCACCGGCTGTACGCTGCTCGGCGACCACACCACCGTAGATTTCTACGGCACTTCGACTCTGATCATGCACGGCGACACGCTCTGCACCCGTGATGTCGAGTACCAGAAATTCCGCAAGATGACGCGCAATCCCATCACGCAGAAGCTGTTTTTGACCATGTCGCTCGACAAACGCACGGAAAAGGCGGCGCACATCCGTCATGCATCCAACAAGGACACGGCGTTGAAGAGCGACGAGATCATGGACGTGACGCCGCAGGCAGTGGACGAAATCATGCGCAAGCACGGAGTACGTCACCTCATTCACGGCCACACCCATCGCCCGGCGATACATCACTTTACGCTGGACGACCAGGAAGCCACGCGAATCGTTCTCGGCGACTGGTACGAGCAGGACAGCGTGCTGATTTGGGACGAAGCCGGGTACCACCTGGGCCGCATCGCCGACTTGTAAATGGGGACAGATCTATTTATCTCGCTGCCGCGCCGCGGCAGCGAGATAAATAGATCTGTCCCCATTTACAAGTCGGCGATCCACGGCCTGCCGGCGCTCGTCGTCGCTGCGCTCGTCCTGCTCGCGACGATCGGCGAGCCCCATCAGGCGCCGCTCGATGGGCCACCAGAGCAGCCTGCGCCTTTGCCAGCTGACGGCCATCAAGACGCAGTAGGCGGCGAACAGTCCGAGAAACAGGTAGAACATGGTGCTCTCTGCGACGCCGCTTTCAAGAGCCGCGATCCCCGCCGTCGCACCGAGAGCGGCGATGACGAGCATCAACCAAACGCTGGCGGTGGTGCCCATTCCGGTCATCTGCAGCACATGGTGCAGATGACCGACGTCGGAAGTGGTCGGTGAGCGCCCGTGGGAAAAGCGCCACAGGATCAACCAGACGGTATCGAAGAGCGGGACCATGAGCAGCCACAGGGCGGCCACCGGCGCCATAGCCCGATCCGATCCCTGGGACATGGCGATGAGGAACCAGCTGATGGCGAAGCCCAGAAACATGCTGCCGGCATCGCCCATGAACACCAGCGCCCGGTGCCGCCAGGGCAGACGCATATTGAAGAGCAGGAAACCCATTACCACGACCACTAGCATCAGCAGCAGGGTGCGCTCCGAGGCAAGCCCCGCGCTGTCAGCCACGTAGGCCAGGCCCAGCAGCGCGACCAGGCTCAATCCTCCTGCAAGACCGTCGACGCCATCGCTCATGTTCAGCGCATTGATCACACCGACGGTGCAGAAGACGGTGAAAACGATCTCCCAGCCCGACAGCAGAAAGGGATCTCCACCGCCTGCCAAGCCTCCGAGATCGTCCAGCACCACACCGCCCCAGTACGCCATCAGTACCGCCGCCAGGATCTGTGCCCCGAAACGTGCCCGCGATGACAGCTCGCGCATGTCGTCGAGGATCCCCACTACCACCAGGATGGCGGCCGCGGCAAAGAAACTGCGGTAGGCCATGAGGCCCATGTCCAGGGTCAAAGCGGCCAGCGCGAAGCCACAGAACATCGCCACGCCCCCGATGAGCGGCACCGATCCTTCGTGGGGTTTGCGCCCGCCGGGCTCATCCACCAGGCCGATGCGCATTGCCATGGGCCGCAGGAGATGCAGCAGCCCACAGCACACGAGCAACGCCAGCACGTAGCTCGCCAGGATTTTCACGGCGCTGCCCCACCGCCGGTCACGCCCATGTCAGCGGCCGCGCCTTGCAGCACGCGCTGCCAGGCGCCCGACGCCAGACGACGCTCGAAGCGCTCGTCGAAGAGCCGTCGCGCCGCCAGACCCTGGCGATGCGCCAAGCCCGGATCCGCCGCCAGCGCCGTGATGTGGTCGGCAAGCGCCTCTCCAGCACCAACCTCCACGTGAAATCCGCAGTTCTGCTCGTCGATGAGGCGTGCGAGCTCCCCGTCGCCGGCACCGATGAATAACGCCGGCCGCCCGGCGGCGGCAATGGCGTAGAACTTACTCGGCACCATCAGACCCTCGAGCTGTGGCAAAAGAGAAACCAGATGCACGTTTGCGACGCCAAGGCTCTGGCTCAAGGCTTCCCGGGGCTGGTAGGGTTTGAACTGCACGTTCGTGAGCCCCCGATCGGCCGCCTCGCGCTCGATGCGCTCACGCTGCACGCCACCACCGATGAACAGGAATACGATGTCGGTGCGATCTCGCAGTCGGTGCGCCGCATCGAGGATGGTATCTAACTCGTGCGCATAGCCCATGTTTCCCGAATAGACCACGACGAATCGCGCTTCCAGTTTCCAGGCCTCGCGAAGCCAGTGTCCCGCAATCCGTTGCGGTTGAACCTCCTCGCCATCGCACCAGTTGTGAATGATCGTCACACGCTCGGGCGCGATACCGAAGGCCGCCACCTGCTCCGCCATGCGCGCGCCGATGACCACGTTGCAGCGCGCGCGTCGCAGGGATTGGTTGCGCAAGCCACACAGTGCTCGTGCCAGATACCCCCGTACGAATGGCATCTCCAGTCTCTCGGCAATTTCGGGGAACAGATCATGCAACCAGTTCACCAGGCGCGCACCACGCAATCGCACCACCAATCCCGCGACCACCGAAATCAACGGTGGATCGGTTTTCGCGACCACCACGTCGCCGGATCGGCACAAGCTCGCCAACCGCCAGCCGGCACCGAGATAGAAGCTCAGGTAATCGATCCCCCGGCCGGCAAGCGTCGTGCGGCCGAAATGCGTGCTCCACGCACGATAGACATGAATGCCGTCGAGCTGCTCGTGCACCGGAAGTCGGGCTCGGGGCTCGTCGATGAGCTGGCGTCCGGTGATCACCGTGACATCCATCCCGGCCCGGTGAAGATCCTTCGCCAAATCCGTCAGCATCTGACTGGTGGCGGAATGATCGGGGTAAAAGAAACGATTGACGAACAGGACCCGCATGCGCCGCGTGAGTGGACTAACTACTCACCTCGAATCGTTCGCCCTTGGCTCTTTCGAGATCCACCAGCACGCGTTGCGGACTCCACCCGTGAACCTTGTCGTGGGCCTCCACGTAAACCGTCGTCATGCCCGCCAGAATCGCCACCCCACCAAGACTACGGGTGAACGGCTGCTCGGTCTCGTGGGGATGGTAAAGCGTGCGCGTGCCGAGGACCGTGCCGTCGCCTGCGACCACGCGCCATGCGTCGGCATAATGATCCCAGCCCGAGTCGGCGTGGCGCAAAGTTACGTCAACCGACCAGTTGCCGTCGCCGGAATGGCGAAATCGCGCATGCACGATCTCCACGTCACCGGCAACGGCGATATTCGAAGCGCCCGACAACAGTACCAGCATCATGCAAGCTAGTACGGTTGATTGGAGTTTTAATGTTCGCATCTCAGTCAACTGTAGACTATACGGGTATCGGGAGACGCGGGCCTTTTCGCTGCAACCGGGAGTTGTCTGATTTCGAGCTGCCATCGGGTGCGGGAGGCCAGCAGAAGACAGAACGACGGACCACCGAAGGTGCGGACTCTTCCGGCAGCACCGGGGTTGAGAATCCACGGCGATGCGGATTGATCCGCGCATTTGCGATGGGAGTGGCCGTAGACGACCAGCCGCGTATCGGGATAGTCGTTGCGCATACGCTCGTGGCAGCGTCCGGGATTGCCATAACGGTGGCCGTGGATAACCACCAACTCCCCGCCGGGCAGAGCCAGTCGCGACTCCCAGGGCAGGGACTCCAGCAGCTCCCAGTGCGACTGCCGCCAGTTGCCGCGCACGTCGTTGTTGCCACGAACCGCGATCAGCCTGCCGCCCCGGGGCCTCAGTGCCTCCAGCACCTCCGGGCTGCCGATATCGCCCGCGTGCACGACGACATCACTGCGCGTCGCCTCGCCTGCGATGCGGTCGTCCAGCGCGCCGTGAGTATCGGATACGATGACGATGCGCAAGCTCGATGTCATCGGATTTGAACTCCTCTGGTCGTACGGGTACTGGAGTATATTAGATGTGTCCTCGGCATAGGGCGCGGCAACCATGACCGAACACGACGAAGGCAACGATAGTTTGGAAATTCAGCAATTGGCTGCGCTCTACGCGCGCGCGCGCAATGGTGCGTTCGCCACGCTGGTGCTCACCGGAGTCGTGGTCGTGCTTTTGTGGGGCCGGGTAGACGAACGCGCGCTGATTCTCTGGGCGATCGCCAGCGCGGTCCTCGAGGGCGCCAGAATCGCGCTGGCGGCCAGGTTCCGTGACCGCAGCCGGCGCTCAGAAGAGAGCGCCCGGTGGATGCGCACCGCTCTTGCACCGGCCGCGGCAGCCGGTCTCCTGTGGGGACTACCGGCGGTTTACCTGGCTGGTGTGGGCAGCGACTGGGCGCTGATGACGATCTTCGCGCTACCGGTGGCGATAATGGCGCTCGCAGGCGTCAGCTATGCCCTCCATCGTACGGTGCACCCCGTCCACGTACTGTTCGCCGCTGGGCCGCCGGTGGTCGTCCTGCTGACCCAGGCGAGTGCGAACGCGCAGTTGGCCGGTGTGGCGCTGGCGGGCCTCGCCATGATGTCCCTCTACAGCGGACAACTGACTGCCCAGCGGGTGCGGGAGAATCTCGCGCTGCGCCGCGCCACGGCGGAGCTGGAAGCACGCCTGCGGGTGATCCACGACCACATCGGCTCCGCCCCCGGCGTGGAAAGATTGATCAGCTTTCAAACCAGCCACGACCCGCTGACCGGACTCATCAACCGCCGCGAGTTCGAGAAGCGCCTCGGATCGATGGTGGGCGCGCTTGCCGGCGGTGGACGCCAGCATGCGATCTGTTATCTGGACCTGGATCATCTGGACATGGTCAACGACACGTGCGGCCACCGGGCCGGCGATGCGGTCCTGCGCCAGGTGGCGGCCAGGCTGCAGACGCTGGTGCGCGGTACCGACGTGCTGGCACGAATAGGCGGCGACCAATTCGCGGCGCTGCTTACGGACTGCAATCTCGAAGACGCCAGAAGCGTGGCCGAGAAACTGCGCGACGCGGTGCGTAAATTGCGTTTTCCCTGGGAGGACCATGTCTTCGAAGTCAGTACCAGCGTCGGTATCGCCTGTCTCGACACCACCACCCTGCACTTCTCCGATGCCCTGAGCGCAGCACACGCGGCTTGTCTGGTGGCGCGCGGGGACGGCGGCGATCGCGTGCGCACCTTCCAGGCCGCGGATCTCGAATTCGGCCATCACCACCATCTAGCACGCTGGATGCAGAAAGTGCGCGAGGCCGTGGAGAGCAGCCGCTTTCAGCTCCTGGTACAGGACATCGTACCCATCAACGCCGGAGGAAAACGTGAACGCCACGGCGAGTTGCTGGTTCGCATGCTGGACGAGCACGGTGGATTAGTCGCACCGCACACCTTTCTTTCGGCGGCGGAAAGATACAACCTCATGCCGGCAGTGGACCGATGGGTGATCCAGCATACCTTCGAGGCCCTTCAAAACGGCGCCGAGGCGCTGTCCTCTCTCGATTTGTGCGCCATCAACCTTTCCGGGCAATCGCTTTCGGATCCGGAGTTCCTCGAGGACGTAACCGAGCTACTGAACGCCACGACCGTTCCCGCCAGTCGACTGTGCTTCGAGATTACGGAAACGGCCGTGGTGGAGAACTTCGATTCGGCACGCGCATTCATCGCGGCTCTCAAGCAGCGTGGTTGCCGGTTCGCCCTCGACGACTTCGGCAGCGGTATGAGCTCCTACAGTTATCTGAAGCATCTGCCCGTGGACTATCTCAAGATCGACGGCAGCTTCGTGCGCGGAATGCTGGAAGACCCCATCGACCGTGCAGTGGTGGAATCAATAAACCAGATTGGTCACGACCTCGACATGAAAACCATTGCGGAGTTCGTCGAGAACGAGGAAATTCTCAGCGCACTGACCACAATCGGCGTCGACTATGCGCAAGGGTCACTCATCGCAGAACCACGGCCTGTCTTGTAGGTTGGGCTGAGCGCAGCGAAGCCCAACAGGCCGGTGGTTGTTGGGCTTCGCTGCGCTCAGCCCAACCTACGATACTACGCAGGTCTAGTCGTCCGCGCCCACGAGCGCTTCATGTAACTCCTCGTGTGAGTGTGTGACAGGAAAGTGTGGATACTCTCCCGCCAGCTGCTCGGGAGGACGGAACAAAACGCCGGCGTGGGCTTCGGTGAGCATGCTGATGTCGTTATAGGAATCACCCGCCGCCGTCACGCGAAAATTCAGGCCCTTGAACGCCAGCACTGCCTGACGCTTCTGATCCGGCTGACGCAATCGATATCCGGTGATCCGCCCTCCCCCATCGATATCGAGGTCGTTGCAGTACAGGCTCGGCCAATTGAGCTTCCGCATCAGAGGTTGGGCAAACTGGTAAAAGGTGTCGGAGATTATCGCCACCTGCGTCGATGCCCTCAAACGATCGAGAAGATCGCGCGCGCCGGGAAGTGGCTCCAATGAGCTGATGACGTCGTGAATATCGCCGATGAGCAACCCGTGCTCATTAAGAATCTCGATTCGCCGTTTCATGAGGACGTCATAGTCGGAGATGTCCCTGGTGGTGAGACGCAGCTCATCGATGCCGGTGCGCTCCGCGACGCCGATCCAGATCTCCGGCACCAGCACACCTTCGAGATCCAGACAGATGATCTTCACGGGCAATCCCTCAACCGTAACTCTCGCGCAGCTCGCGGCGCAGTATTTTTCCGACGTTGCTCTTGGGGAGATCGTTGACGAACACCACCTGTTTAGGACACTTGTATGCCGTTAGATTGGCGCGGCAATATTCGTCGAGAGATTCCTCGGTGAGACCGGGGCTTCGTTTCACGACGATGATCTTGACCGCTTCCCCGCTCTGATCATCGGGCACGCCGATGGCACCCACCTCCAGCACATCGGGATGTCCGGACACGACTTCCTCGATTTCACTGGGATATACGTTGAAGCCCGACACGAGAATCATGTCCTTCTTCCGGTCGACCAGATAAACGAATCCCCGCTCATCGAAGTACGCGATGTCACCAGTATGAAACCAGCCATCAGACTCTACACAGGCGCGCGTCTCCTCGGGCCGTCCCCAATACCCCTTCATGACCTGAGGCCCGCGAACACAGAGTTCACCCGTATCTCCGATACCCAGAGTGCCACCGTCGTCATTCTTGATGCAGCATTCCGTCGAGGAGACCGGTAGTCCGATGCTTCCGTTAAATGCCTCGATATCGAAGGGATTGATGCAAACCGTCGGCGAGGTTTCGGTCAGGCCATAGGCTTCGAGCAGGGTGTTGCCGGTGACCTCGCGCCACTTCTCCGCCACCGAAGCCTGCACGGCCATTCCTCCGCCGATGCTCATTTTCAGATTCGAAAAATCAATATCGGCGAATCCCGGCGTGTGGAGAAGACCATTGAACAGCGTGTTGACGCCGGTGATGCCGGTGAAGCGAACCTTGGCCAGCTCGCGCACGAATCCCGGCATATCCCGGGGGTTCGTAATCAGGTAGTTCAACCCGCCGATCCTGATGAACGCAAAGCAGTTCCCGGTGAGCGCGAAGATATGATAGAGGGGCAGCGCCGTTATCACGGTCTCCTCGCCGTTGCTGAGATAGGGTCCCATCCACGCGGTGGCCTGCTCGACATTAGCGACCATGTTGCCGTGCGTCAGCATCGCGCCCTTCGCCACACCGGTGGTTCCGCCGGTGTATTGCAGGAAAGCCAGATCGTCGTGGCAGAGATTTACGGTCTCCAGCGCGGCCGCTTTACCCTGCGATATCGCGTCGGTGAAGCGGACCGTGTTCGCAATCTGGAACGCCGGCACCATCTGCTTGACGTACTTGACGGCCAGATTGACGATGACCGACTTGGGAAAGGGCAACAGATCACCAAGTCGAGTCGTGATCACCGTCTCGACAGGAGTTTCCGCCAGGCATTCCTCCAGGACATGGGCGAAGTTCTCCAGTATCACGATGGCGGAAGTGCCCGAATCGGCGAGCTGATGACGCAGCTCCCTGGGCGTGTACAGCGGGTTGACGTTGACGACCGCGAGTCCAGCCCGCAGAGCTCCGAACAGCGCCACCGGATACTGCAGCAGGTTCGGCATCATAATGGCGAGCCGATCACCTTTGCTCAGACCCAACCGTGATTGCAGAAATGCGGCAAAATCCCCGGTCAGGACATCGAGCTCGTCGAAGCTCAGGGTTTTCCCCATATTGGCGAATGCCGGGCGCTCGCCGAAACGCTCGACACTGTCCTGGAGCAGCTCTGCCAGCGATGCGTAGCGCTCGGCGTCAATTTGCGCCGGCACGCCCTCCGCGTAGCTGTCCAGCCAGATCTTGTCCACGCCGTCGTTCATGCACTCCTCGCTGCCATCGCGATCCCCGGACCTCCGGCAAGCGCCATTCTAAACCAGAGCCCCGGCCAGTCCATCACGGTTGTTTTTGACCCACTTATGCGCTTTAGTTAATCAGTACTATAGAGTCGGTAGCCGGAGGTGCGACAGACAGCGGCGCTCCCGGAGAATAAGCCGACGACTCCGGAGGACTCATGAACGCACACGATGTGCGAGGTGGGCCGAGTTGCACGCGCATCGTCGGCCTGCCCGCACCGATTGCGATCCTGTGCCAGATCCTGGCCACTCCTGTCGCCGCAGTGGAGTGGGAGTTCGAGGACGTCGATATTCGCCTCGACACGACCCTCTCTCAGGGCGTCAGCGTTCGCACGTCGTCGCGCGATCCTGCCATCATCGGCATCGCCAACGGCGGCACCGCGAACTCGGTCAACCACGACGACGGCACGCTCAACTACGATGACGGCGAAATTGCCCAGAACGTCTCCCGCTTCACCAGCGATCTGGAAATCGACGGCGGCGCCCTGAGCGCCTTTTTCCGGGTCACGGGATTTATCGACTGGGAGCAGCGCAACGGAACGCGTGCGCGTACTCCACTCAGCGAGCAGGCTCTGGACATAGTCGGCGAGGATCTCGAGCTGCTGGATGCTTACGTGACGGGAAACTTCCAGGTGGGCGCAGCGCCTGCCCAGGTACGCCTCGGCCAGCAGGTATTGAGCTGGGGCGAAGGCACTTTCATCCCCAACGGCATCAACGTCATCAATCCCATCGACGTTGCCCGGTTCCGCACGCCCGGGGCGACGCTGCGCGAGGGGTTGAAGCCCATCCCCATGATCAGCGGCTCGGTCTCGGTCACCGAGAGCACTACCGTGGAAGCCTTCTATCAGCTGCGCTGGAGAGAGTTCGAGACCGATCCACCCGGCACCTTCTTTTCCACCAACGACTTCGTGGGCGCCGGTGGCACGCGGGCCTTTCTGGG
>CAXMNG010000282.1:0-2460 GCA_964194585.1 Salibacteraceae bacterium
CGGTGCTCGACATGGTGCGCGTGCGGCGCGCCCTGGAGGATGCGGAGACGCGGCTCATCGGCCCCAACACGCCGGGCATTATCACTCCCGACGGCTGCAAGGTCGGCATCATGCCTGGCCTGATACATCAGCGCGGCCGCATCGGTATCGTCTCACGCTCCGGCACCCTCACCTATGAAGTGGTGGCCCAGACCACCGCCGCCGGACTCGGCCAGTCCACGGTGGTGGGAATCGGTGGTGATCCGGTGCACGGCTTAGGCTACATCGAATGCCTCGAGCTGTTCCTCGGCGACGAGGAAACCGAGGGCATCATATTGGTCGGTGAGATCGGCGGCACCGAGGAAGAGCAGGCCGCCGAGTTCCTGGAGAGCCAGGGCAAGCACAAACCGGTGGTGGGTTACATCGCCGGGGTGACGGCGCCACGCGGTCGACGCATGGGGCACGCGGGCGCCATCATCGCGGGCGGCACCGGCGGTGCGGATGAAAAGCTGGAAGCATTGCGCCGCGCCGGCGTGCACATTCCCCCGTCGCCGGCCGAAATTGCCTCGACCATGACGAAAGCGCTGGCCAGTTAGGGACTACACTGACGGAGCAGCGCCTCGAGTCCGGGGCGCGGAACGATAACAGAACACCAGATAACAATGTCCGAGCACTCCCTGAAGATCAGACGGCGCCAGCATCCCGGTGCCAAACGCGGGCGCGCCAGAGCGACGCCGAAGGGTCGCCAGGTGGATCCGGCGGCGCGGGACGCAATCCGTGCGTTGCTCGAGAACCGGCCGCGACAACGGGATCTTCTCATCGAATACCTGCACCTCGTGCAGGACACACACGGCGCGCTGTCGGCGGCACACCTGGCGGCGCTCGCCGAGGAAATGCGTCTGTCCATGTCCGAGGTCTACGAAGTGGCAACCTTTTATGCACACTTCGACGTGATGGCGGACGGTGATGCACCGCCGCCTGTCACCATTCGCGTGTGCGACAGCCTGAGCTGCGAGCTTGGCGGCGCGCAAACCTTGCTCGGCGCCCTTGCCGAGGCCGCGGATCCCGAGCGCGTACGCGTGGTGCGCGCGCCCTGCATGGGCCATTGCGACACCGCGCCGGTGGCCGAGGTAGGACACCATCACGTGGATCACGCCAGCGTCGAAACGGTGATGGCGGCGGCCAACGCCGGTCATGTGCATCCGCAAATCCCGGATTACGAAGACTACGCCGCCTACGTGAAGGACGGCGGTTACCGGTTGTTGAAAAGCTGCCTCGATGGCAATTCCAAGCTCGACGAGATCATCGAGGCGCTGGATGAGTCGGGGCTGCGCGGCCTGGGGGGCGCCGGTTTTCCCACCGGCCGCAAGTGGCAGATCGTGCGCGGCTACCAGGGGCCGCGCCTGATGGCCGTCAACGCCGACGAGGGAGAGGTGGGCACCTTCAAGGATCGCTATTACCTCGAGCGCAGTCCGCACCGTTTTCTCGAAGGCGTTCTCATCGCCGCCTGGGCGGTGGAAGCGCAGGCCGTCTACATTTATCTGCGTGACGAGTATCCGGCGGTGCGCGAAATCCTCCTGAAAGAGATCGCCGCGCTCCACGAAGCCGGTCTCACGGCGCACACCCAAGTGCATTTGCGCCGTGGTGCCGGCGCCTATATCTGCGGCGAAGAGTCATCGATGATCGAGTCCATCGAGGGTAAGCGTGGATTGCCGCGCCACCGTCCGCCCTATGTGGCGGAGGTGGGTTTGTTCGGCCGTCCGACCCTGGTGCAGAACGTGGAGACCATGTACTGGGTGCGCGATATCGTCGAGAAGGGCGCTGAATGGTTCGCGAGTCACGGCCGCAACGGTGGCAAGGGATTGCGCAGCTACTCGGTTTCGGGACGGGTGCGCGAGCCCGGAGTGAAGCTGGCGCCGGCAGGTATCACTGCCCGTGAGCTCATCGACGAATTCAGCGGCGGAATGCAGGAAGGTCACACCTTCAAAGGCTATCTGCCCGGGGGCGCGTCGGGTGGCATTCTACCGGCCAGCATGGCGGATCTGCCGCTGGAGTTCGGCTCGCTGGACAAGTACGGTTGTTTCGTCGGTTCCCACGCGGTGGTCATTCTCAGCGACAAGGACAGCATGAAAGACGCGGCGTTGAATCTGATGCGATTCTTCGAAGACGAAAGCTGTGGTCAATGCACGCCGTGCCGGGTCGGCACGGAGAAGGCCGTCGCTCTCATGTCCCGTCCCCAGTGGGACGCGCCGCTGCTTCTGGAAGTCGGTCGCGCCATGGCGGACGCATCCATCTGCGGGCTCGGTCAGGCGGCGGCCAATCCTCTGAAATCGGTGCTGGAATTTTTCCCCGAGGAGCACTCATGAGCGCGTCGGTGAACCAGGTGACGACCTTTCAGCTCGACGGCGTAGAGGTCGACGCCTATGCCGGCGAGACCATCTGGCAGGCGGCGAAACGCCATGCCACCGACATTCCTCATCT
>CAXMNG010000283.1:0-5170 GCA_964194585.1 Salibacteraceae bacterium
GCCCGGGCGACCCGTACCAGCAGCGCGATGTTCACGCCGGCCTTGTCGAGATTGCGTGCCAGGCGCCGGTAGCCCTTAGCCGTGGTGCCTTGCGCGACGAACAGTGCGGGTGCCAGGTGATACTTGACCAGGGCTTCGACCTGATCACAGAGACGGTCGGGCGCGCGCAGGCGCTCGAGAAATTCCCTTGCCATGCGCGCACCGATGACGTCGTGCCTGGGCGTTCGCACGCGTCCGTCGTGCTCCACCGAAACGGCCGGCTTGCCGAAATCGTGGCACAGGGCAGCGTACATCAGGGCCAGATCCTCGTCGTCACGGTTGCGCAGGGCGGCGGCTTCGTCGATGACCAGCATCGTGTGGACCCACACGTCGCCTTCCGGATGCCACTTCGGGTCCTGGGGCACGCCTTGCAGGCTTTCGATTTCGGGAAAGAAGCGCAGTAGTTGCGCACGGCTCAGGAATTCGAAACCCAGAGACGGTTTACGCGCCTTGACGAGCAGCTTGCGCAATTCCTCGTAGATGCGTTCCGCCGGCAACTCGGCGAGATCCAATTGGCTGCACAAAGCCGTCAGTTCCTCGTCCGGCGCCATCTCGAGGCGTGCCGCAAACTGCGCGGTGCGCATGCCCCGCAGGGGATCTTCGGTGAAGTGTGCGGCGTCGGTGGCGCGCAGCACGCCGCGCGTCAGATCGGCACGGCCGCCGTGTGGGTCGAGTATCTCGCCGCTCGAGAGGTCCAGGCCAATGCTGTTGACGGTCAGGTCCCGGCGCCGGGAGGCTTGCGCGAAATCCAGATCCGGGTCGAAGGCGATATCGAAGCCACGATGGCCGCTGCCGCTCTTGCTGTCCCGTCGCGGCAGCGAGAAGTCAGCGTCCAGCCCCTTGATGCGGAGCACGCCGAAGGCGCGGCCGACCTGGATGAGCTCGCCGAAGTCCGCAAGCAGATCGGCGACCGCGTCCGGCGACAGGCCGTAGATCTCGACGTCGTAATCCTTCGAGGCGACACCGAGCAGTCGATCGCGCACGTACCCACCCACCAGCACGGCCCGCCCGCCCGCCGCTGCTACGGCCCGTGCCACGTCCCTGATGCGGGCATCGATGTCTTCGATCATGGCCAAATCAATCACAACAGTCGTGGCGCGGCCAGGTCACCAAGGAGCGTCTCTCTGGCCACGCCTGCCATGTACATTGATCCGGCAACGCAGAGCAAGTCTCGGGGTGCCAGCGCTGCATGGGCTTCCAGCACGGCCCTGCGGGGATCAGGCGTCGCAGTCACGCGGGATGCAGGATAGCCATCGGCGATCAGATCGGCAGCCACGCGCTGGCTGTCCAACGAGCGGGTCGCATCGGCGTTGGTGATCACGATCGTGTGCGCGCGCTCCAGCAGCGGCGCCAGCACGGCGGCGGCGTCCCTGGCCACGGTCAGGGAAACGACCAGATGCATTCTCCGCGCCGGCAGACATTTCAGCATTTCGGCCAGCGCCCGGGTCGAGGCCGGCGTATGGGCGCCGTCGATGACCACCCAGGGATGCTCGCCGACAACCTCCATGCGACCGGGCAGGCGGGTCTCGGCGAGTGCGCGTGTAACCGCTGCCTGCAATTGTCCTTCGCTCCGACCGGCGACGCGGTGGGCGCAGGCGATGGCGAGGGCCGCGTTGCGCGCGTTGCAGTCCGACGCGGTTGCCGGCAGCACGGCGTGGTATTCCCGGTCGTCCTCGAGCACCTGAATCACGAGGCCGCCGTCGGGCCCGGCGCGCGTGTCGAGGGCAATTTCCTGCTCGATGGCGCTCACGGTCGTACCCAGCGATCTGGCGCGGTCGCGGATCACCGATTCCGCTTCGCCGGGCACTGGACCGATGACCACGGGCACTCCCTTCTTGATGATGCCGGCCTTCTCCCTGGCGATGGCGGCGAGGCTGGTGCCGAGCTTGTCCGTGTGCTCCAGCTCCACCGACGTGATGCAAGCCAGCATGGGGTGCACGACGTTGGTGGCATCCAGCCTTCCGCCGATGCCGGTCTCGATGATCGCGCAGTCCACTCGGCTTTCGGCGAACAGCACAAACGCGGCCGCCGTGAGCACATCGAAGAAGCTCGGCGCGGATGAGTTGTTCTCTTCCAGTAGATCCAGCACGTGGGGTTGCAGGCGGGCGAACAGCGCGGCGAACTCAGATGCGCTCGACTCCAGTCCGTCGACGCGATAACGCTCGGTCCAGCGCTGCAGGTGTGGTGACGTGAAGGTGCCGGTGCGCAGCCCCGCCGCATTCAGGATCCCCTCCAGGTACAGCGCCGTGGAACCCTTGCCCTTGGACCCGGCGATGTGCACCACGGGCAGATTGACATGGGGGTCGCCGAGGCGCGCGAGCAGGACGCGAACAGGCATTTGCGCGCGACCGGCGCGTGCCTGATAGGGACGCGGATCATCACGCACCAGGCTCATGAGAAATGCGACCGCCTGATCGGAAGTGCTGATCGGCTTTCGCGCCATGGGGCTAACAGGCCGGGAAGGACTCAACCATCGGGTTCCGGCACCGGCACGCCGTGTTGGCGACGGGCCGCCGTCAGGGTGTTGAGCAGCAGGCAGGCGATGGTCATGGGGCCGACGCCGCCGGGTACCGGCGTAATCGCGCCGGCGTGGCCGCGCGCGGCCTCGAAGTCCACGTCGCCCACCAGCCTGGCTTTGCCATCATCGGGTTCGATGCGGTTGATGCCCACGTCGATGACCGTGGCACCGGGCTTCACCCAGTCACCCTTGACCATTCGAGGCCGGCCTACGGCGGCCACCAGGATGTCGGCCCGCCGGCATTCTTCCGGCAGATCCCGGGTGCGAGAGTGGGCGATGGTGACGGTGCAGTTTTCGCCCAGGAGCAGATGCGCCATGGGCTTGCCGACGATGTTGGAGCGGCCGAGCACCAGGGCCCTCTGACCGGAGAGATCATCGCCCAGAACATCCTTGATCAGCATCATGCAACCCAGGGGTGTGCACGGCACCAGGCCGTCGCCGCCCACCGCCAGAAGCCCGACGTTGGTGGTGTGGAATCCGTCCACGTCCTTGGCCGGGTCGATACTGCCGATGATCGCCTGCGAGCTGACCTGAGGGGGGAGCGGAAGCTGTACCAGAATGCCGTTCACTTTCGGGTCCTGATTGAGCTCCTCCACCAGGGCGACCAGCCCCGCCTCGTCGATGGAATCCGAGGGGCAGTGCTCGAAGGAATTCATGCCTGCCTCTTTGGTCTGCTTGTTCTTGTTGCGCACGTAAACCTGACTGGCGGGATGCTCGCCCACCAGTACTACCGCCAGGCCCGGCGTGATGCCGTGCTCGCGCTTGAGCCTGGTCACCTGTCCGGTGACCCTGGCGCGCAGGCTCGCGGCGAACGCCTTTCCGTCGATGATGGCGCCGTCTTCCCGTGCCCGTTGTTGCATGCTTTCCCCGCTTTTCTGGCGCCGCGTCGGCGCCGGTAGTTTACCTGGTTGGGACAGGGTTCACAGTCGCGCTTTCGGGGTGTCGCTTTTCGGCAATCTAATGTCGCGGGCACGCCAGAAGGCGGGCAGGGCGGTGCCTAGGCTTACGTCCCGTACGCGCCCGTAGAGCCAATGGTTTCGATCGTCTGAATCAGGAGCATTATCGTGAATGACGAAGCGGAAATCGAAGACGGAGAAGAAGAGGAACTCGACCTCTCAACGCTCGATGACGACGATCTCGTCAAGCAGATGCACGACGATCTCTACGATGGTCTGCGCGAGGAAATAGAAGAGAGCACAAACATCCTGCTGTCCCGGGGCTGGGGCCCGAAGAAGCTGCTGGACGAAGCCCTGGTGGAAGGCATGCGCATCGTCGGCATCGACTTCCGCGACGGCATACTGTTCGTGCCCGAGGTGCTGCTGGCGGCCAATGCCATGAAGGGCGGCATGCAAATCCTGCGCCCGCTGCTGGCCGAAACCGGTGCGCCCCCCATCGGCAAGATGGTCATCGGCACGGTCAAGGGCGATATTCACGACATCGGCAAGAATCTGGTTGCCATGATGTTGGAGGGTGCCGGCTTCGAGGTCATCAACATCGGCATCAACAATTCGGTGGAGAGCTACCTTGAGGCCCTGGAAGAGCACAAGCCGGAGCTCCTCGGCATGTCGGCGTTGTTGACCACCACCATGCCCTACATGAAGGTCGTCATCGACACATTGGTGGCGAAGGGCATCCGCGACGATTACATCGTGCTGGTCGGTGGTGCGCCCCTGAACGAAGCATTCGCCGAAGCCGTCGGTGCCGACGCCTACTGTCGCGACGCGGCGGTGGCGGTTGAGACAGCCAAGGAAATGATGGCGCGTCGCCACAACCTACGCGGCGCCGCCACCGGCTGAGCCTGCGGACCAGCGCGAACGCGTAATGCCGGGAGGTTGCAGCCGTGCCTCGTGGGGACTTCCCGACGCCGCCATCCATCCTGGTGATCGCCTGTGGTGCCCTGGCCCGGGAGATCGTGGATCTGAAGCGCGCCAACGGCTGGCGGCACATGACGGTGCAGTGCCTGCCAGCCGAGCTTCACAACTATCCGGACAAGATCCCCGACGCAGTGCGCGCCAAGATTCGCGAGATGCTTGCCAACTATGATCAGGTGTTCGTCGCCTATGCGGATTGTGGCACTGGCGGATTGTTGGACCGGGTGCTGGAAGAGGAAGGCGTGGCGCGTATTCCCGGCGCCCACTGCTATCAGTTTTATGCCGGCACGCCGCTGTTCGAGTCTCTCGCCGATGCCGAGCCCGGTACTTTTTATCTCACCGACTTTCTTACCCGCCACTTCGATCGCCTGGTATGGAAGGGTCTGGGCATGGATCGGCATCCGCAGCTCGTCGACGAGTACTTTCGCAACTACAAGAAGCTCGTCTACCTGGCGCAGGTAGAAGACGATGATCTGCTGGCCCAAGCGCGTCGTGCCGCCGACACGCTGAAGCTCGAGTTCGAGCACCGAATTACCGGATACGGCGATCTCGAGCGCGTGCTCGTGACGCTGGAGGGAGATGCCTGATGGCGAAGCTGATTACGGTTTACTGGCGGGATATTCCGGCTCAGGTCATTGCCAAGCGCGGACGCGAATCTGCCAAGGTGCGGCTGACCGAGCGATTCCAAGAAGCCATCGACCGCGCGGCCATGCGTGCCGGAAAGGGCAGCAGTGACAAGTAT